>JAGMCJ010000023.1 GCA_023129265.1 Thermoplasmata archaeon
ATCTCGCCGGAGATGTGCCGAAAGGTGAATCCACAAACGCCCAGGAGGGCAGTGAATGAACGAGGAAACTGAAGGCGAGGAAGCGGAAGAATCCGCTGAGACCCGGAGCATGTATCATTTTGTAAGGGATGCTTGGAAGAATCCTGACGCGAGCTACGTCAAGGAGCTGCAGTGGCGCAGGATGATCGAGTGGAGGAAAGGCCCCGCCTTCCAGAGGGTCGAGAGGCCTACGAGGATAGACCGCGCCCGGGCCCTCGGATACAAGGCGAAGCAGGGCTACGTCATCGTGAGGGCGAGGGTGAGGAGAGGAGGCCTGCGAAAGCCCACAATCAAGGGCGGTCGAAGGGCCAAGAGGAAAGGCATGAAGAAGATCACGATGGCGAAGAGCATCCAGAGGATAGCCGAGGAAAGGACCGCCAAGAGGCACCCGAACCTGGAGGTTCTCAACTCCTACTGGGTGGGTCAGGACGGGAGGAGCAAGTACTACGAGGTCATTCTTGTCGACCCGCATCATCCCGTGATAAAGAGCGACCCAAAAATCTCGTGGATAGGAGATCCCCCTCACAAGCGTAGGGTCTACCGGGGTCTGACATCGGCGGGAAAGAGGGGTCGCGGACTGAGGAAGAAAGGAAAGGGTGCTGAGAAGATCCGCCCGTCCATAGGGGCTCACGATCACAAGGGGAAGTAGGCTAGCTTCCAATCTTCCTCAGAAGGTCATCCAACTCCTTCTCTGTCAACCCGATCGTCGGGTAGAAGACAGGGATATTCTTGGACGGCAGCGAGCGGTTCCTCTCCTGCCAAACCGTCACGAAACCCTGGGACCCAGTCTCCTCCACGATGGAATCCAGCTTGGATGCATCATCAAGGCGATGGGTCTTCAGACGGACATCCCACTTCTTGAGCGGCTCAACTTTTTCTTGCTGATCGAAGTGTGCGACGTGAACCTTGCACCCTCTCTTCATCATGAGCCATGCTCCCGCCACGCCCTCGTGGGAGGACACGGTTGCGAGAACGGTGCCTTGGGTGCCCAGTGGCATCCCGCCGGGTCCCAGCGTCCTCCCGCCAAAAACGTAGGCCTCTTTCCCCCTCACCTCGATGAAGATTTCAACATCTGGATTGCTCAAGTCCACCGCCAGGTCCTCGAACGCCGATTGCATTGCACTACCCACGTAGCTCGCAAGCTCCGGGCTTGTGTACTTATGGTTCCCCGATCTCCTGGCCCTCACCGCAAAACTGGTCCCCCGCCCGAGTTTGGTGCCGAACTGTTCAGCGGCGAGTCGTGCTACGTCTCTCATGCTGGAACTCGTCGTCTCCACGATGCTGAAGGAAGTGACTCCAAAGATCCTGCTCAGTATCTCCGAGGCCCGTGCAATCTCGTCTGTGTCCAGGAAAATCCTTCCGCGCTCCGACCTCATCATGCACTGGACGCGCTCGTGAAGGAAGTAGTCCTGGATGTTGGCGACCAGCTTGTCCTGGAACTTCCTCCTGACCCAATCGCCTTTCAGGGCTATCTCGCCATATCTGATCAGGAGCTTGGTCATTCAGGCTCCCTATGTGTGCCACCGCTAATATCTTTCTCGGTAGTTTAATAGGCGTCACACACATTCCGGCCCGATGGACTTCTGGACCATCGCCCTCCTGATAGTCATGGTCTTTGGCGTCGCCTTCATTTATTCGAACCTTGGCCTGGGCGGGGGACTCCTCTACGTTCCCATCCTTCTCTCCCTCACGCCGTATGTGAAGGAGGTCGTTGTCCCGATATCTCTGACGTTCACAATCGCCACTTCGCTCTCTGCCACAGTGAACCATTGGAGAAAGGGTCTGGTCGATTTCAACCTCGCTCTCATGCTTCTCACCGGGGCCTTGATCGGCGCGGTCCTCGGCGTCCTCTTCAACCTCAACGTGCCCAAGAAGATCTTCTACTCTGTCTTCATCGCAGTCATTCTGCTCATGTCCTCGAAGATGCTCAGGGACTGGATCCGGGAGGCTAGGGACGAGGACACGGACGATGACACGAAGCTCACCCGCCCGCGGAAGATTGCCAACTCGACCGGAACGCTCGCGTCAGGATTCACGTCGGGCGGTCTCGGAATCGGCGGAGGATTGGTCAACGTCCCCCTGATGGAGTATGTACTCGGGCGGGGAGCGAGAAGAGCAATCGGAACATCGAGCCTGATGATCATATTCACGGGCGCTTTTGGGTTCACGACATACCTCTTCCTCGGAACCCCGGAGCCGATAGACTTCAATCTCATATTCATACTCTGGCCCTTTGTCTTCGTCGGCGCCTTCGTGGGATCAAGATGGGGGCTGGAGAAGCTCAAGAGCAGAATGGTCGCTCTCATTTTCATCATCGTGATATTCCTCGCGGCCGCCAAGATGAGCATCGATCTCTATTTCCTTCTGACCTGATTCAAACAGGATGAAAGCTTTTCTAGAGAGCGAGGTTTTACGCCCATGAGGTGTTCAGATGGATGTTGCAGATGCCATACGCACAAGGAGAGCCTTGAGGGTCCCTAGCGACCGTCCGATAGACAAAGAAGCAACCCACTCCCTAATCGAGGCCGCGCGACTCGCACCATCCTGCTTCAACAATCAACCCTGGTGCTTCGTCTTCGTGCAGGGCGAGCCTGCCCTGTCCTCGGTGAAGGATGCTCTGCCGAGCGGGAACAATTGGGCCACGAGATCCCCCCTGATAATCGCTGTTGCCGCCAGGCGTGACGACGACTGCAAGCTCTCCGACGGCCGCGACTACTTCCTGTTCGACTGCGGGCTGTCCGTCAGTCAACTGATCTTGCGCGCCGTTGAGCTGGGCCTTATCGCCCATCCCATCGCCGGCTATGAACCCGAGGCGGTCAAGGAGGCGCTCGGCATTCCTAGAGACCACGTCGTCATCTCCCTGATTGTCTGCGGCCATCATGGTGACGATGATAGCCTTCTCTCGGAGAAACAGAAGGAGATTGAGCCAGAAAGGCCAGAACGGGATCCCATCGACGAGGACTTCTTCCTGGACTCTTGGGGGAATCCTTTCGCGGAGTAGCGTCAGTCCAGGTCAGTCTCCACACCCGTCGTGAAGTACCTGAGGTAGTTCAGCCCCCTCTTGGCTGTCAGGGAGTTCGGCTTCAGCTCCAGAGCCTTCTCCAGCAGGGGTCTCGCCTCATCGTATCTCTCGAGGCTGAGCAGGGCGGTTCCCTCCTTTGCCCAAGCATCCGCGTTCTCCGGGTCTAGCTCGACCGTCCTGTGATACGACTCGATGGCCTCGTCCACCTTGTCGAGGGTCATGTAGGCGACTGCCTGCCTGTACCAGGCCTTCTTGTCTTCGGGATTGGACTCGAGCGTCCTCTGAGCCCTCTCCAGCTCTCCATGCGCCTTTTCCACAGCCTTGGATGCCTTCTCAGCATCCGGTCCCGCCAGGGGATGGTCTGGAGCGAGCTCTAGTGCCTTCGTGTAGTGTTCGAGAGCCTTCTTGTTGTTACCGTAGAACCTGGACATCCGTCCAAGGAACTCCAGGTCGTTCGCCTCTATCAGTCTCATCTTGGTCTCATAATCCGTCGCCATCCTGTCGTCGCCAACTGCGATGGCGAGGTCCGTCAGTCTCTTGTAGACCTCGGGAGAATCGAGCGGGCGCCAGAAGTACTCCTCAGCTTCCTTCACCTTCACATCGATTAGCTGGAGGACGTCGCGACCGGCCGCGATATCCTGGACGGTCGGCTTCCCTGAAGGGTCCATGCCAAGACCGGTGGATTCAATCGCCGCCTCTATCACCTCCACATTCTTGCTCATGTTGAGCGTCACATCGAGTTTTTCGAGCTCCTTCATCCTATCAACCTCGCCTTAGCGGCGTTCTTGCACTAAAAGGTTCCTGAGCGGGAACATCTCAAGCGAAGATCTCTCTGGGTCTCGATGAGAATGTCCATTCATTCTTGTTCTTGTAGAGGTCAAGAAGGACCGCTACGGCGACCTGTGGGTCAATCGTCATCAGAAGCCTGGCAACGTGCTTGCACAGAAGCTTCTTCGACATCCAAGCTATCCAATCTCCGCAGTCGTGGGCAAACACCCTCGATTTGATGTCCACCTTGATCAAGTACTCCTTCACCCTCGCGACGATGTACTCATCAGTCACCTTCTCGATTTCGAATCTGTCATGAGGAATGGCCTTCGAGCTCTCCATCCTTTTCTCCCCTACGAAATGAAGCAAGAGGTCGTCCAGCGTGAGAGTGTCTACGTCGACATCATCGGGGAAGACGACGTCAGGGACGCGCTCGGAATCTTTGACCGTGTCAATGAACGCCTCTGAATCTATTCCGAATCTCTCCAGAGCCGAGTCGATTCTGTTGTCGATGTATATCCGCTCCTCTTCCGAGTATTTCCGGCGGCTCCTCTCCATGCTGAAGAATCGGCGGGCGAGCTTTGCCCTCCTGGGCGTGTCGAGCGGATATTTCCAGTTTTCTGGATCACCGTAGAGTTCGGGGTTGCCAGGGAAGTTTGGAGGAGGATTCCTAAATGTCCCCCGCTTTCGAGCTGGCCTCTTCCCTTTCATCACAAATCGAACTGACCGCAAGTATAGATAACTTCCCGCTCGTCGAATGAAGAGAGTGGCACTCCCACACTGGTAGGTCTAATAAGCGTTGTTGATTGTTTTGTCCCAACCCTATTGGTCTGGACATATAAATGAACGAATGTAGGGGTAGGGTGAAACTTCCACTAACCTCTCTCCCAGAAACATTCTTATTGCTTGTCCACAATGTTGGGACTGATGAAACAGGGAGCCTTGGTCGACTTCGAAGAGAAGTGGAATTGGTCTCGTCTCTTTGTCCAAGGACCACCTATATCTCCCGTTGCTGAAGGACGTCGCGGAGCTCTATTCAGGATTGACGCCGTCGACTTTTTGTCCACTATACGTAGCGAAGGCGTGGATCTCGTATTTGCGGACCCTCCATATAATATAGGAAAGGCTGAATGGGATGAATTCAACGATATGCATGAGTATCTCTCTTGGATCGATTCGTGGATTTCTCAGGCCGAACGAATTCTCAAACCAACAGGGAGTTGTTACGTCATGGGCTTTCCAGAAATATTGGCCGACTTGAAGCAAGTCACCTCAAAGTACTTCTCTCTTTGTCGTTGGCTTGTTTGGCACTACAGGAATAAGCCTATTCTATCTGAAAGGGATTGGGTGCGGTCGCACGAAGCCATACTTCACCTAAGAAAGACGCGAGATTACTACTTTGACATGAACAGCATCAGAGAACCGTACAACGTACACACAAGGAAGTATCCCGAACGTCCTCAGGGGGCATCCTCGCAATATGGTTCACCATCTGCTAGTAGCAGAAACGGCAAGCATTGGAGTCCTCACCCCTACGGCGCGAAGCCGCGCGATGTCATAGGCATACCAGCCTTGAACAACTCGATGGCCGAATCGACAGGTCATCCAGCGCAGAAACCGGAGGAGTTACTGAGGCGGCTTGTTCTTGCAGGTTCTGCACCGGGGGATATAGTGATAGACCCGTTCGGCGGGTCTGGAACCACCTTCGTGGTGTGTGAACAATTACGGCGTAAATGGCTGGGATCAGAGATAAATGATGAATACTGTGCAATGGCCGCCGCTCGTCTTCATGAACTTACAGGCACCTCAGAAAGACCCCCAGAATACTGGTTGGAAATTGATCGGAAGCGTCAGGCCAACCGACGCAAGGTTCGCTTCGGCAAGTAACCCAGGTGGACCCGTAATCTTCAAAGCAGACACCATAGCTCCGACGCTATCAAATCACTAACACGCTTGAGCTGGTCTTTGAACCAATCCCTCTGGATATGAGGAGGCGGATCTAGATAATAGACCCCTGAGAGTGTAGTTAGGTGGCTCTGATAGACCCTGAAATTGTTAGCAACGAATGTGCCGGCGATTTGACTCCGGCCTGAACGTTGGACATCGTGTAGAAATAGAGCTGCGAGCTTGATTCTGTGGCCAGAAAATTGCTCTAGGAGGATTTTGTCTGTGAATATCTTCGTCATTCTATCCTTTGAGGTTGTTTTCACTGAGAGAAAAAGGTCTGAGGGATCTATCTTATCTGGAAGAGAAGAGATCTGGTCTCCTGAGGAAAGGACTCGATCTATCTCGCATGAGTAGACGTTCTTTCCGTTGCCGAGGGGCAGGTTGAGCCCCAGTTTCTCGTTGCTAACTTCGAGGGTGTTGAAAAGCTGTTCTACCAGAGATTCGAAGCGTAGTCCGGCATGCTTTCTCGCGGTGTTGGCATTTGGAGCCGATAGATCAAGACCAATGCCTATTGTTTGACTCATGGTATATAGCACGGAATCGATTAGTCTTTCACGTGAATCAACTGGTGCCCTTCGTTTGGATTGCCCAACGATAGCGGAGATAGCAATAGCATACGCTTCTCTGAACTGGTCCAAATCTGCCAAGTAGAGCATCTTGTTAATCGGTCTTACGAAGATTTCCTCTCTTCCAAACTTCACTCGCAATAAACAATACGGCTTGTACGGGCCTCTGGTAATGGGAATCTCACGGATTTGAGTCTGGTGTAGTTGCCGCAGAACTTCTCTTGTAGCATCTCGAGCCTCTTCCAAGTTCCTGAAGTCGTTCTTTAGCAGTTGCCATACTTCCTCGCGATGAAACCCCTCGCCGGTACCTGAGAAGATTTTCCTTCGGAAGGACTCCATCAACGAAGATATGAGCGACTGCCCTCTAAAAGATATGGGAAAAAGCTCAAGAGAAACGTGTGTAAGAGGCCGAGGATCTGTATATGAATGGATGCGGAGGCGAGGATTCGAACCCCGGAACTCCTGCGAGACTAGACCCTGAATCTAGCACCGTTGACCAGACTTGGTTACCTCCGCATAGAGCGCTCACTCTAATACGGTTGCGAATAAAAAGATTGTGCGCTGGGAATAGAAGAGGCTTATCTCTTCTTCTTCATTATTTTCATCCAGCCGCCAGACTCGTAGACCTGGAGTCTCCTTCTCTTTAGGGTCGACTCGAACTCGTCCCAGGTTATAATCTCCAGGCGGGCGTTCTTTCCTTTGGTGAACTGGATGCCATCCGTTCCCTTGACTCTTCCCGGCTTCAGTCTCTTCTTGTTCGCTATCTGCATGGCCTTATCGGGTGTTATTGGTTGCATCACCATTTTCTTCCCTCTGATCTTTCGGTCCTATATCTGGCCTATGGCCAGATGGTAATCATATAATCCATATAAAAGCTTTTTCGAGCCAGACAGCCTTCAGAACGGTTCTGGAGGGCAAGACGAATAAGAATAACTACGTGAAAGATGATAGGGACCCATGGGTTTGTTCGGTACCTCTGGAATCCGCGGAAGGGTTGGCCAGGAGATTACCATCGAGCTTTTTCGCGACGTTGGGCGGGCCATCGGTGCGGAGTACGAGGACTGCGTCGTGGGTCACGATCCCAGGACCTCGAGCGAGATGCTGGAGTCTGCATTCGTCTCTGCCCTTCTCTCCACGGGGCGCGACTGTTTCTTGGCGGGAATGGTCTCTACGCCAACACTCGCTTGGGCGGGCAGGAACCACGCTTGCGGAGCGATGATAACCGCCTCGCACAACCCGCCCGAGTACAACGGAGTCAAACTCTGGAACCCGAATGGGCTTTCCTTCGTTTCCGATCAGAGGGCGAGAATCGAGGAGCGAATCGAGCGAGGAGGCTTTGCCAAGGTGACTTGGGGCAAAGTGGGAAGAACCGAGGCGCTGGAGAACGCGATTCCCGGGCATATCGATTCCATTCTGAATCATGTTGCTGAGTCGACGGTCCGGGTCGTTGTTGACTGTGGCGGAGGCGCGACGTCGGAGATCTCGCCCCGGGTGCTCGAGAGAATGGGGTGCGAGGTCATCCGTCTGAACTGCAAACCCGACGGGCGGTTTCGCAGCAGGGGCTCGGAGCCAGTTGAGAAGAATCTGGCAGCGCTCAAGGAGGCGGTCCGCTCAAAGAACGCTGACCTTGGCATTGCGCATGATGGGGACGGAGACAGAATGGTCGCCATCGACGAGAAGGGCAACTACGCCGGCGGGGACGCCTTGCTTCCAGCATTCGCAAAAGAGGAAGTGAAGAGCTCCCTTGTGGTCCCCATAAACGGCTCGATGGTACTCGATGACATTCTCCCTGGGGCGAAGGTTTGGCGGACGAGGGTCGGAGATGTCTTTGTGGGAGAGGAGATCGAGAAGCGCGATGCCGATTTTGGCGGGGAGCCGTCTGGAACCTGGATATTCCCGCGGCACTTTCTCTGTCCGGATGGCGTCTTCGCGGCCGCAAAACTCGTCAACCTGGTCGCCCGCAGACCGCTGTCGGAGCTGGTCGGGAGCATCCCGAGATACCCCCTCATCGAGGAATCGGTCTCCTTCGAACCGTCGAGAAAGCGCGAAATCCTTTCCAAGCTGAAGGAGGAACTCGAAGGCGCTGAATGCGCGTCGCTCAACACTATCGACGGTTGGAGGCTCGAGTTCGAGGACGGATGGGTCCTGGTCAGGCCGAGCGGTACGGAGCCGAAGATAAGGATCACGGCGGAAGCCAGGGAAGAGGACAGAGCAAAAGAAATATACAGCTCGATGATTTCTCTCGTGAGGGAAGTGATTGCTTGAAGGCATACATTCTGGCTGCAGGTGAGGGCACGAGGATGAGGCCCCTCACGGCAAACATCCCAAAACCCTTACTGCCCGTGGCGGGGAAGCCGTTTATTGTACACACGATCAGTGCGCTCAAGAAGGCGGGAATCAAGGAAGCCACGATCCTCATCGGTTGGCGAGGGAGGCGGGTCAGGGAGATTCTCAGAGACGGAAAGGATTTCGGCATCAAGATAAGGTACGAAGAGCAGGAAAAGAGGCTTGGGACCGCGCACGCGATAGGCCTCGCCAAGAAGCACATGAAGAGC
>JAGMCJ010000230.1 GCA_023129265.1 Thermoplasmata archaeon
TGGGTCTGTGCTCGTGATGACTGGGAATATGCAAACCGTCTCGAAGGTCCATGGATTGGCCACGCTTGGATCCGTTGGGTGATCTTGTAGTGGATTTCCATCCAGGTCCTGACCCTCGATCCGAACCCAATATGTCTGGCATTCCCTAAGCGGTTCAACGTGGCTAAGTGTGAGCGTGTCGTCTGCGGAGACCGTCGAGCTCCAAGCCGGAGCAAAGACAATTGTGGATGGGCCATCGAGATCGGTCACATACCACGTGACTGTGGCAGTGTCCATGGTCTCACTGAATAGTATCGTAATGGGCTCATCGGTAGCTACAAACTGTTCTTGATTGGCAGGGGATGTAGATTCTATCCAGGGCCAGTTCGGATCGGTTCTCGTCGTGAAGCTGAATGGATTGGGAACCGGACCTGTCTTCAATAGATTGCCATCCAGGTCGTAGGCTTCGTCTATCTGGACGAACACCTCCACATTGGGCAAGAACCTAAGGGAGTGATTCAATGTGACAGTCTTGTCCCCATTGCTCCATGTATATGTCCATACTGTCCCATTCAGTCCAGGATTAACATCGAAAACGAACGGCATCGCTGTATCAATCGGCTCGTCGAATGTTATGACAATCTCCTTCCACAGATCGACACCGGTCTCGCCATCATAGGGATCGGTTACCATCATGCACGGAAACTCAAAAGTGGTATTGAACGACCACGGGTTGGGAACCACGCCCGGGATTAGGGGATAACCGCTTAGGTCGGTCCCTCCGGTCACTTCGAATGTATACTGACTGCAATACAGCATGGGATCGAAATGTCTCAGCGTCACGTCCTGCCCAAGCGGTCCCCATTCCTCTGTCCAGAGAACCTCATCCGGCACATTGGGCGAGAGAGTCCACGTGACAGATGCCGTATTCATTTCCTCGCTGAAGAATATCGTTACGTCCTGGGAGGGATCCACCTCAGTGCTCCCGTCGGAGGGAATAGTGAACACTATGCTGGGATTGTCCGAGTAGGTCATGAAGGTGAAGCAGTAGGGCCTATCAAGAAGGTGATACCCCACCAGATCCTGAACATCATCTATGCAGTACTTGTAGGCTGTCCCCTCTAGGAAATTAGCATGGTTGACTCTCAGCTCATCACTCGTTGGCCAGGAGGGGGTAAGAGAGACTCCCGGTGTGATGCTATGACTGAGGGTTCCTGCATCCATCGCTTCGCTGAACACAACTGTTATGGGGTGATTCACAGGAACATTGGCTTCGCCATCAAATGGGTCCGTCGATAGGACGTACGGACTCAAACAGACTATCTTGAACGACCACGGATTAGGCGCTCCGATGTCAACGAAGTCCTTGCCGCTCTTGTCCTTTGCCGTCAGTACTTCGAACTCAAGATCGTCGCACTCATCGAAGCGTATGGCGTGAGAGAGTGTCAGAACGGTATCGGTCGGATCCCAGTTTTCCGCCCAGCCGCCTGGATCGGTTCCCTGATTTATTCCCCAAGTCACGGACGTATCGTCCATGGGCTCGCTCCACGTTATGACCACATCGGTATCGTTGGCTACATCAGTCTCAGCGTGGTATGGGCTCGTGGAATCGATGTAGGGGGGCTCCCCAGTTGTCGCAAAGATGAAGGGATTCACGACGGTCGGATCAAGTGGATTGGGCACCAGGTCCACACCATCCAGATCAGTGCCGTTCACCCAAACCTGCACAACCTTGGATTCGACGAAGCTTGTCTGTGGGCAGAGTCTGAGATTCGAGTCGCCGCCCGACCAGGTCCAGTCGAAGGTTATGCCCGTGGGTTGTTTTGGTCCGAGATAGTATGTGTCAACGGTAACGCTGGTTCTTTCCATCGGCTCGCTGAAATTCAGGTATATGCATGCACTCGGATCAACAGTCAAATCGAGATTCTCTGGATAGGTTTCGATGAGATAGGGAGGAGAAGGCGGGATTTTGTAGCTTATCGTGACATTCTCGAGAAGTGGGGTATATTTCCCGTCATATGATATGAGATCCGCAGAATAGCGTATGTAGCGATGATTGTCATGAAAGTCAGGAATGGCGTTTTTTGATTTATTGAACCAAGTGGCCGAGGTTCCGTCATCACCCACGAAGTCCCACGGACCACCTAGGGAATTCGATGTGGCAAGTCTAATCCTTATCTCAGTATATGGTGGCCACATTCCTTCGCTCTGATTGAAATAGAGGTAGGTGTAGTTGACGCTTGCGTTTCCTGTGTTGAAGATCTGAGATTTGTAGAATCCCATGAACGTATAGCCCGTGCCAAGCGCCCATGTGTCATTGAACCTCCCAGCACCATCTTTTCCGCAACACATCAGAATATAGTCATTCCCATCGTCATACACGAGAGCTGATCTTGAGCGCTTTGGGGGTTTCGATATCACAGATACCGAAGACCAAGTTTCGCCCACGCGTCTGTAGGTCTCCTGGGAATAGCCTGCCGCCGTCTGACCTCCAAACAAGTAGACTGCGTTTTCTGAGGATTTGTATGTCATTGCAGGCTCGGACATGGCGGGGGGTAGGCCTGTTCCCTTAAACGTCCAGGTGTTGTTCGTGTAATCGTATTCCCACGTATCATCGCGATAGGTCGGAGGAAGTTGCGCCAATATGCCTCCGAAGAAAACAGTTCTTTTCGTGCTCGTATCATAGGCCATAG
>JAGMCJ010000231.1 GCA_023129265.1 Thermoplasmata archaeon
ATTCATCCCCACGATGATAGCGACCATCATCTCGTTCGTTGTCTTCACGATAATCATCGACCTCGGGACGTACCCAGTGCTCGGTTTCTATCCCGTTCCGACGCCCGTGTGGGTATATTCGGTCTTCGTTCTCGGACCGCTGTTCGCGGTGATGAGCATCGCGCTGAACGTCTACGTTTCGGCGAAGGTGACCGATGTCCGCGCCTCCCAGCAGTTCGGAAGCCTGGTCATCATGCCCCTGGTCCTGCTGATGGTTCTAGCCCTCATGGGAATCATATCGCTGAGCATCGGATACCTGCTCGTCTTTACGCTCTTCGTGGCCCTCACCGATATCGGCATCGTGTACCTCAGCATCAAGACGTTCAAAAGGGAGGAGATACTGGTCAGGTGGAAATGATCACTTGTGGAGCGATTCTCCATCCACGTCGCGGGCGGCCTCGAAGAAGACCTCGGAGACCGTTGGATGCGGGTGGATTGTTTTGCCTATTTCCTCGTAGGACAGACCCAGCCTCGCCGCGAGAACAAGCTCCTGCATAATCTCCGTCGCGTGCGGGGCGACGGCGCACGCGCCCAGGATTCTCTTAGTGCTCGCGTCCGTGATGATCCTTGCGAAACCATCCCTTTCGCCCGAGATTCTTGCGCGGGCGTTCGCGACAAGCGGGAACTCGCCTATCCGAATCTCGAAGCCCTTCTCCTTGGCCCGCTCCTCGGTCAGGCCAAACGAGGCGACCTCCGGGAAGGTGTAGACACATCTCGGGATGTAGTCGTACTCCATCTTGGCGGGCGTCCCAGCGATGTTGAGCGCCGCGACGTCCGCCTCCGCCCAGGCCGCGTGGGCAAGCATGGGCTCTCCAGTGACATCGCCTACGGCGTAGACGTTCGGGACCGTTGTCTGCATCCGCTCGTTGACGATGATTCCCTCCTTCCCGAGCTTGACGCCCAGTTGTATGAGGTCCTCGTCGACGTTCGGAGCCCGACCGACGGAGAGGAGCATCTTCTTTGCGGTGATCTCTGTGCCTTTTTCGTCGCCAAGTACTGCCAGTACCTCCCCGCTGGAAACGTCGGCCTCCTTGACTGCCACGTTGGTGAAAACCTTGGCGCCTCTCCGCTTAAGGATCTTCTCCATAGTCTGTCCGACAAACTCGCTCTCCATGGGGAGCAGGTTGGGCAGGAGATCGACTATTGTCACCTTCGAACCGAATGTGCCGAAGATACAGGCGAACTCGACCCCGATTGAGCCGCCGCCGACGATGAGAAGGGATTCTGGAATGTGATCCAGATTGAGCAAGGCCCTCGAGCTCAGTATCATCTCTCCGTCGCACGCGATGTTCGGGAGGTTCCTCGTGAACGAGCCAGTGGCGATGACGATGTTCTCCGCTTCGACGGTACCCTCGTCCGTTCCCGAGACCTCGATGACGTTCGCCTCTGTGACCTTTCCGTGCCCACGAAGGAGGCTCACACCCGCATGGTCGAGCAGCTGCTCGATCCCCTTGCGCGACCGCTTGGTGGCGACGTCGGCGTTCTTTTTCGCTTTCCCGAAGTCCAGCTTGGGCT
>JAGMCJ010000232.1 GCA_023129265.1 Thermoplasmata archaeon
GTTCCCGCCCACGCAGTGGCGTATAATGCCTCTTCGGAATGCTTAAGTAGGGCAAGAATCCCGCCTGCTTCATTAATCGCCACCGCACTCCCCGCACATCACCCACCGAAACGGTTATGCGGAAGCTCATCGATGAGACCGCAATGCCGAGGGCTTGGCTGAGGAAGAGAAAGAGGGACCAGTACTACCGCGCCGCCAAGAGGACCGGGTACAGGAGTCGCGCGGCCTACAAGCTCAGGCAGATCGCGAAGAAGTTCAGCATCATCAGGACCGGCGATGTCGTGCTCGACCTCGGAGCCGCTCCTGGCGGATGGTCGCAAATCGCGAAGGAGATCGTTGGAGAGGCGGGAACTGTCTTAGCGGTAGACAGGGTCCGAATCCGTGACATGGAAGGAATATCCACGCTGACCCTCGATCTGGACACCCAGGGCGCAGTTGAGCAGTTGAAGGAGTGGATCGGCGGGCCCGCGGACGTCGTGCTGAGCGACATATCACCGAGGCTGAGCGGGAACAAGACCAAGGACCACGCGCTCTCCGTGCACCTGAGCGGGATTGCCTTGGCGGTCGCTGCCCAGGTCCTCAGAAAGGGAGGAAACGCGGTCATAAAGGTCTTCCAGGGGGACGTGTACGATGACTACCTGGACAGCGTCAAGAAGCAGTTCTCCTTCGTGAAGGGGCACCGCCCAAAAGCAACGATATCAGAGAGCGCCGAGATCTACGTGATAGCGAAGGGCTTCCGGGGCTAGGCTCCCAGCGCCTTGGCCTTCTGCAGGCACTTGGCGGCCTCGTCCCTGTCCCCGAGCCTGACGAGCACCTCCCCGCGGTTCAGCCAGGCGGCGGTGTACCTCGGCCTTATCTTGATGGCCTGGTCGTGGCACTTCTTCGCCTCCTCGAACCTGCCCATCCGGGCGAGGGTGGCGCCCATGTTGTTCCACGCGATCGCGTACCTCGGCCTGATGTCCAGAGCCTCGTCGAACGCCTTCAGCGCCTCGTCGAACCGCTCGAGCCTGAAGAGCACGTCGCCCTTGTTCGTCCAGGCGATCTCGTTCTTGGGGTTCATCTTCAGCGCTATGTCGTGGCACTTGAGGGCCTCGTCGTACTGCTTCAGCCTCTTGTACGCCACGCCCTTGGACGTCCAAGCGGTCGCGGGCCTCGAGCCTATCCTTATCGCCCTGTTGTAGTGCTGGATGGCCTCGAGATACTGCCCGTCCTTGACCAGACGGTCGCCCTGGGCCACCGCCGACGTGCTTATCTTGAAGAAGACGAACCCAAGGAGCGTCCCAGCGACAGCGATGCCAGCGAAGACGATGAGGGGGGATGTGCTCTCCGAGTACACGTTCCAGTCCCACATCTGGAAGACAACGAAGACGACGACCAGCGCGACTATCGTACCGATAACGATGCCGTCGATCATCCTCGCGCTCGATGTCGTGAGCTTGGGAACCTTCTCGGAGACCTCGACCTTGACCGGGACTTCCTCCTCCGCGGGGATCTCGATCTCCTCCTCTGGCTTCGCCTTCTCACGGGGCTTCTCCAGGAGCTCCGCGAACTCGGTGCCGCAATCCGGGCAGACCGAGGACTCCACAGCGATCATGCTGCTGCACACTGGGCACTCGAAGAGATCTCCCTCTTCCTCGATGAGGAGGGAGTCGAGCAGCTCGTCCACGATCTCCTTGTCCAGGTCCAGCGCCTCGTCGGTGCCCTCTGCGGGAACGTCTATTTCGGCCAGATCCTCGAGCAGCTTGTCGATGTCCTCCTCGCCCTCGCTGACCCCGAGCTTCACTCCGCACTCTTCGCAGAACTCGACCTTGGGGTGATTCAGGTGTCCGCAGACCTCGCACTTAATCTTGTCCTCCGACTTGGCCAAGAACCCACCGGAGCGTATTACCGAGTATGTCCGATATAAAGCTAACGTAGTGATTCTCCTGCGTCATCATACGGCCGGAAGGGTCCGCTTCACCAATACATATTAATATGCCAGAGAAAATTAGTGTAATGGAGAAAGAGGGGGAACCAGACAAGGACAGCGAAAGGGGTGGATATGATAGCAACGGTGATTTTCATGGCGAGCAAGAGAGATTCTGGAAGGAAGAAGGGCAGGGAATCGAGGCCAAAGAAGGATGATGCGACGCAGAGGCTCAAGGACGAGAAGAAGAAGATACACAAGGACCTGAAGCGCCTGAAGAAGCTGGAGGAAGGCGTCGCCGAGAAGGACTCTGGTGCCAAGGGAAAGGCGACGATAGAGGACCTGAAGACGAGCATCATGCAGTCCACAGCCCTGCTCAGAGAGGAGGCCGAGCGGATCACGTCGGACGCCGAGTCCATAAGGGAGAAGGAGGAGCGGCTTCTGCGCAAGGAAGCGGAACTGGGAAAGCGCGAGAAGGAGCTCGAGGGGCTCAAGAAGAAGCTCATCAGGGCGAGGACGACGCTGCTCAGCGACGAGATCGGGAAGCTCAAGGAGGAGCGGAAGCAGCTCGGGACGGAGAGGAAGACCGCCTCCCTCCTCAGGGACGAGTGGAAAAACAAACTCAGGGAGATGGAGAAGCGGGAAGAGCTCCTGCTCAGGGTGGAGAGGAAGCTGGAGGAGAGAGGAGGGTTCCTGGAGGACAGCACGAAGGACATGATCACGTTCTTCAAGGAGCTGGCCAAGAGCGACGAGGATCTCCTGGAGAGGGAGCTGGAAGTGAAACAGCGGGAGGAGGAGGTCGAGAGGTCGCTGGATGAGAGGATGAAGCGGCTCGACGAGAAGACCGCCGAGCTGGACCAGCTGATGAGGAAGTTCGAGAGCTATGACGACACCACCCGCGAAGCCGACCAGAGAATCAAACTCGGAGAGCAGGAAGTACGGAGCCTGAAGGAGACGCTCACGAAGATGGCCGACGACCTGCAGGAGAGGAAGGCGGAGGTCGATGCCGGAGCGGTCGCGCTCTCGGATGAGAAGATTGCCGAGTTCGCCGAGAAGGAGCAGGAGATGGAGAAGAGGCTGGAGGAGCTTCGGGAGCGGGAGAGAGAGCTCGAGGAGAGAATCGAGGAAGAGAAGGAGAAGCTCGAAGAGAAGCAGAGCGAGCTGGAGAGGAGGGAGGAGAACCTCAAGCTGCAGAGCAGTGAGCTGGACGAACTCCGCGGGCAAGTGCAGAAGGCCGAGGACAGGTACAAGCAGGAAGAGGAGATCATCCAGGAGAAGAGGGAGCATCTGGAGACTGATATCCGGGAGTTCGAGGAGAGGAGCGAATCCGTCTCCAGCGAGGAACTGCAGAGCCTCGAGGCCGAGAGGGAGGAGCTGGAGAAGAGGAGGAAGGAGCTCGAGGAGCGCACGCAGGAGGCCGAGGAGAAACTTCAGGCCGCGCAGGACAGGGAATCAGAGATCGAGAGGATGCTGGACGACGCGAGGGAGAGGGCGGACAAGGCGGAGAAAGAGAGCGAGAATCTCAGGAATCTGGAGAAGAAGCTCAAGGGCTACGAGAACGAGATCATAAACGCCCGGGACGCGCTGATGACCGTCGACAAGATTCTGGAGAAGATGCCCTACGAGGTCATCGACAACTTCATACGCTCGGACTATTTCGAGCAGTACGAGAAGGCCTTCGAGGCCATGAAGAAGGATTTCGACAAGGGAGGGGAGTAGGGCAACATTTAAGATTGCCCGCGTGTTTGTTCAGGTCGGATGATAACATATCTGACCGTGACGTTCAACAGCGATGGTGCGAAGCCATCGGAGGTCGCGCAGCGGCTGCATTCGCTCGGTTTCGTCCCCACGACCGGGAACTACGATTTCATGTACGAATGGGGCATGGAAGCGGGCGTGGAGGAGGCGGTGGATCTCGCGGACCAGGTCCACCTCACGCTGAAGGGGATGATGGTCTCCTACAAAATCGAGACGGTCTGATCAGCCGCCCATCTTCGGGGGCTGAGGTTCGGAGCACACCCGCGGGTCGCACTCCTTGTATTTTGCTACATATAACCCAGGATGGAGCCCCGCTATCCTGAGGGCGGGTTGCCTGAAGCTCTTCCCGTGCTTCCAGCGGAAGTACAGGTAGTACGACGCCATCGAGGCGATGGAATAGATGGGCTGCCACTTCCTGTCCCAGCAGTTGATGTTGTACCTCCAGCACGTGGCTAGGAAGTCCAGCTGGGCGTCGGTGAGGTTCTCCAGGGGCATCATCCTCTCGTCCCTCAGCCTGCTGTCGTGGAGCGGGATGAAGAGCAACGGGACGTAGAACATGTCCAGGTCCTTCATCTTGTCCAGGAGCTCGAGCGTCTCCATCGTGTCGTCCTCGGTCTCGCCGGGCCAGCCCGTGATTATCGTCCCCAAGGGCCGCCAGCCGTTGTCGTTGAAGATGCCCACGCCCTGCGTCACGATCTCGTGCCAGTCCTTCACGTCGTACGGCAGGGCCTTCCCGCGCATGTACTTCTCCATTATCCGGATGCTACCGCTCTCGATGCCGAAGAGGACCGTCGGGAACCTCCTGTCGTAGTTCTTCCTCAGCTTGGGCGAGTACAGGGACTTCTCCTCGAGTATGGGCGTGAGCTCCTCCACCATATCGGGGTCGTAGACCGCCGGAGCGATGGAAGCGTGCGAGAGGTGGATGTAATCCACGCCCGGGTGCTCGGCTATGGACTTGTAGAGTTTGACGACGGCCTCCCTGTTGGGTCTGAACTTCGGGCCGCACTGATAGATGAACATGTCCTCGGTCGCCGTGAAGATGGAGTTGGCTCCTCCTCTTACATTGGTCTCCACCTCCTTCATGATGAAGTCTAGCGGGCGGGAGTTCTTCCTCCTGTTCGTCGGGGAGCAGAAGTGGCATCCCCTTCCGCAGCCTCTCGTGATCTCCACGACGCCGTAGCTGGCGGCCCGCTTGATCATGGGTATGGTATCGTCCTTCACCGCTGGACCGTAGACCTCCTTAGGAAGCGGCTCGCCGTTTAGGGCCTTGTGGAACAGGTCCGTCACGACGTTCTCGCCCTCCCCGTGGACGAGCGTGTCGATACCTAGCTCCTCCATCTTGCCCGCATCGCGGACCTGCCATGAGCCCGCCCCACCCACGATAACCCTCGGGTCGAACCGGGTGAGGGCCGCGTCCCCCAGGACCTTCTCAAACTCGAAGGCGTCCAGGGACTCCCCGCCAAAGCCGAAAATCGAGTTGTACGTGAGAGAGACGTAGGCCAGCCCCATGGAGTCCATCGTGGAGACGCCCACCGCCTTCGTGTCCGGTCCGACGAACCTGTTCAGGTTGTCCGGGTGGACGGAAGCGACGTTCTCCTCGCCGAACTCGTCGATGAGGATGGACTCCACCTTCCTCAGCCCGTAGGGAAGGAACCTGGCTGTGCCGTCCGAGTTGTCCTTCGCCTCCAGCCACTCGCTCTTGACAAAGAAGTTGGGAATGAACTTCCTCGGGAAGGTGGCGACGAAGGCCGTGAATGGGTCACCGCTGTAGGTGCTGATTTCGGAGCGTGGAGCGGTGAGGACTATCGGAACGCCACCGTTTCCCTGCTTAGAGGCCAACGTAGCTCCTCCTGTTGAAACTCAAGATGAACGAATACGATTGCAGGTTATGACATCTGTCTATTTAACGTTTATTCCGAACAATAGCATGCGTCCATATCTATGAAAAGCAAAATTCATATAATCCCAGTGCATACGTCCTGCTGAATGACCCGCCCAGCAGAAAGAAAGGCGCTCTACAGGCTCACCGGGTTGGCGGAGAAGATACTCGGCCTTCCCCAAACGGCGTCCAAGATCCTCAAGACCCTCGCGAGGACGTCCAAGAAGCTGAACGTCCGTGAGATAGTCAGGCGGGTCCGCAGGTCCGAGAGGAGCGTGAGGAAGTACCTAGTTCTTCTGACCAGGAAGGGCATACTCGAGCGGGAGGTCGTGAAGACCGCCCGGGGCAAGCTCGCGTACCTGTACTACGTGGCCCCGGTCGAGAAGATATCCGCGGTCCTGAAGAGGGAGATCTCGCGGACCGCCAAGAAGCTGGAGGACATAGCTCCGCAGGGGTCGTGATCAGTCCCAGAACCTTCTGGTCCTCGCGTATGTGACCTCCGCGGACAGTATGTCCCGAAGGAAGTCCTCCTCGCTGTCGTGATACCTTCTCAGGATCTTGGCGGCGCTGGCGGCACCTACGCCCCTCGCCATCAGCGCCAGTACCGCCCTCTTCCCGTGCGCCTTCACGAGGTTGGCGGTCGTCTGTATGCGCCTGGCATCCTTCCTCTCCTCGGCCGTCAGTCCCCTCTTCTTGAGCAGCTTGGTCTTCTCCCTTTCCGCGGGATGGACCGCCGCGACCATGACGCCCTCGCAGACGAGACACGATATCTTTGGCGGGAGGTCTCCCACCCGCACCCTCCTCGTCGACCCGCAGTTCATGCAGTACAGGACAGCGTACGTGTCCTCGATCCTCTTCCTCAGTGCGATGAGCGTCTCCCTGTCCACCTCGCGCGGTATGAGGAACGCCCTCGACCACTCGATGCCCGCCTTCCCGATGGGCGACAGCGGACCGACCCGGACCTCTATCT
>JAGMCJ010000233.1 GCA_023129265.1 Thermoplasmata archaeon
GTTCCCGCAAAGTCGAACGTGCTGTCGTTGTCTCCCCCGAGAGAGAGGTTGTCGCCGATGCCTATGGAGACCGCTCCCAGAACGGTCTGGTCGTCGAAGTAGCCAATCACCTGCGCTTTCGGGTTTATCCCGATGCTGAAGCGGGCTATCCTATCCTTCTCACCCTTTCCGGGCTCCATAAGGCTGCTGAACGCATCCACGTTCCGCTTCGCTCCAAAGGACTTCAGTCTTCCTTCAGCGAATGTCCACTCCAGGTCCTCTATCATCCTTCCCAGGGAGGCTTGTGGACAGTCGAAGAGCACCCTCCCCTCGGCGCTGTTCTCCCGCGGTGCCACGGTCACATAGCCGGTCGGAAGGTTCGTGAAGGGCCTGCCGCTCGCGACATCCTGATCATCAACGACCCCGTCCTCTATATGGACCTTGCGTCCAGCCATCTGAAAACGCAAGTCTGTCCCTCTCTCTGAACTTATCCTGACCTCGTTTGCCCGTGAGAGGATCTCGGCAATCTTCCTGCCCAGCTCAGCCATTCTGTCATAGTCCACATCGATGGCCTCGTTCACCGCGTGCCTCCAGTTCTCGATCGGGAAGCCGTACACGGAAGCCCTCTCTGGCGTGATCAGGCCCAGCGTCACGAAGGCTCCCCTGATGCTGCTGTCGATGACCTTCTTCTCTATCGGCCTGTAGGCTTCCCTTATGGCCGCTATCTTGCTAGTGTCAACGTTCTGGAACATCTCAGGGTTCTCTGGGCCCGCCAGGGCGATGCTCACCGTGACCTCGTCCAGGGCCTTGAGCTGGTGCCTTGGTGTCTTCCTCAAGAATTCGTGGGGGACCTCCGTGAGAGTCCTCTCATACAGTTCGTCCGTGTCCAGAGTAATCAGAGGAACGGCTCCGAGCTTCCTGCATTCCAAAGCCATCTCACTGGCCAGTTCTATCGTATGGTGCCATGTATCAATCCAGACCATGTCGTCCTCTTTCACCGCGAGAGAGTTTCTCACGACTCTCTTGGCAATACTAGATACCTCTCCTTCCTGCAAGGGAACCACCTCTGCGAGGAAAGTGATACCCAGGCTTAATCGCCCGGATAGATTTCACCCTCCAATCCTCACCGTACATATCGTGAAGGAAATATAAAAAGCATTTGACTCAGAGACCCAGTTGCTCGTTGTCGTGACTGAAGATCGGGTACCCGCCCAGCTCCCTGAGCTTGTCTATGGAGGCAAGCGCATCCACGGAGTTGAACAGGACGCCGACGATGTTCCGCCTCTCGTAGTTCTCCCTCAGAGGCGCGATGTCCCCGCAGTAGACGTATCTCTTCTCCCCCTCGACCAGGACCGACTGATGGCCGGGGGTGTGCCCTGGTGTCGGTATCAGCGTCACGTCCTCGGTGAGCTGATGAGTGCCGCTCACGGTCCTGAACCTTGACGTTTCGAACAGACTCTTGACATACGCCCCTTTCTGGAACCTGTGAGGGTTCTTTGCGTAGGCGTGCTCCATTTCCTGGACGACGAACCTGGCTCCCTTGAAGAGATTGTTGTTGCCGCAGTGATCCAAGTGAAGATGCGTATTGACGACTGTCGTGATGTCCTCGGGCGAGAGCCCGACCTTCCTCAGGCTCTTCTCGAGGGTCATGGACCTGTCGGGCTTGAAGTACTTCACGATCTTCTCGGGCAGCTCACCGATTCCCGTGTCCACGAGTATGCGGAGGTCCTCGGACTCCACGAGCAGCGGCTTGAGGGCGGCCATGTACTTCTTGCCGTAGTAGGAGGTCTTCCCGTACACGAGCAGGCCGAGGTCTATCTCGAAACGGCCGTCGGAAAGCAGTTCAACTCTCTTTGCGGTCGTGAGATCACCTAGTACTTGTCGTATCTCAGGTCCAGGGTCGGGGCGGACGCGCCTGTTCCCTCCTCGACCACTCCTATGACCTTGGCGGGCGTGCTTCTGCCTATGGACTCCACTATCGAATCGGCGTCGTCGCTCCCGCAAACGAGGGCGTATCCGAGTCCCATGTTGTACGTCTGATACATCTCCTCGTCCTCTATCCCGCCCAGTTGCTGAAGGAGGCCGAAAACAGGTTGCGGCCTCATCGGATCTGTAATCGTGTATTGAACGCCATCCTTCATGCGTATGAGATTCCTCAGGCCGCCTCCGGTGATGTTCGCCATCCCTTTGATGCTGAACTTCCTGACAGCGTCCAGTATCTCGGGAACGTATATTTTCGTGGGTTCCAGGAGCTCCTCCCCGATCGTTCGGTCCAGTCCCTGGGGAGTGTCGCTCAGACCGATTCCTGCTCCGGAGACCAGTTTCCTCGCAAGAGTGAGGCCGTTCGAGTGTATCCCGGAGCTGGCGAGGCCCACTATCGAGTCCCCGACCGTTATGTTCGAACCAGAGACCATCTTGTCTTTCTTGACGTACCCGAGGCAGGTTCCCGCGAGATCGAATCCCCTCACGACCTCTGGGAGCGTGGCAAACTCGCCGCCCACCAGAGAGAGGTTGGCGAGCTTTGCGCCCTCGTTCAGACCGACCCCGATCTGCCTGGCCACTTCCTTGTCGTACCTCTCAACGGCGAAGTAGTCGACGAATGCAAGCGGCTCGGCCCCGACGCAGATCATGTCATTCGCGCTCATCGCGATGCAGTCTATGCCCACGGTGTCCCATTTCTCGAGGGCGGATGCCACGATCATCTTCGTCCCGGTGCTGTCCGTGCACAGTGATAGATAATAATCGCCGAAGTCGATGAGACCAGTGAAGGACCCGGGGATATCGCGCGACGCGCCGAGACCCTCCCTCCTGTACGTGAGCTGAGAGACCAGCGACCGGATGGATTCGCCTTCAGCATCAATGTCGACGCCGGCCTCCTTGTACGTCTTGACCATCCGGCAGTGGTAACGTCAGAGAGGGGAATAAGACTTTGGTTCGTCAAAGGTGCAACCGAGAAGGACGGCTCCTGAGGGTTATGGTCCCTTGTTTTCGGCTATAGCTGTAACCGAAGAGGATGGCTCTCGCTGGTGGTTTTCTGCTGATTTCGGCTATAGCTGTAACCGAAAATACCCGCTTTCATTCACAGGATCTAGCGGTGCATCATCACACTCCAGTAGTGATGCTTTACGCCCAGTTCCCTCAGCTTCACGACCAGTCTGGATGCCAGATTCGGAGGAAGAAGGTATACGGACTGTCCCAGTCTGAAGCCTCCTTCATCCAGTAGACCGGGGTATCTGTACTCCTTCTCACTGCCGTTCACGTTCTTGACGTCAATGCGTCCGTAGAGGAATCTCTGAACGATGGTCCTCTGAGATGCGTGCTCTCGTGGGATATCGAAGGACACTATCGTCGCCTCCTCCATGCCCGCGTCTTCTGTGTCTTTCCTGCTTCGCGGTATGTGTGTCATCATTCTCTCCCCCCATTCGGCTATACCTGTAACCGAGCGTTTTTGCTAGTAAACATCAAATACCTGCACTCCTATCCAGTCTCGGATAATCATGGGGAAAACGGAGACGATCAAGGAAAGAGCGGTCTATGCTTACCTGCCTTCCGTCGAGATGAAGGAGCAATGGACGAAGTACGCGAAGGAGATGGGGACGAGCCTGTCCAAGTTCGTGATGGAGTGCGTGAGGGAGTTCGTAGAACAGAGGGAGGACTCCGCGTTCGTGAAGCGAGGAGAACTCGTTCGTGAGACGGGGAAGCTCAGGGAGAGGGTACGAACCCTCTCCGAGGACTTGGAGGCTCGCAATGCCCTTATAGCACGCCTGGAGGAGGAGATCCGTCGATACAGGGCACAGATCTTCTCCGACAAGGAGTTCCAGGGCATCAGGACATACGACAAGAGACTCATAGAGGCTCTGAAGGCAGCCACGATCATCTCTGACGACAATCTCCTTGCCGAACTGGGAGCCGAGCCGCGGGACGCCGACGCGGTCAAGTCAATCGCTGGTCAGTTGGAGGGACTCAGAGCATACGGTCTGGTTGAGAGGACTCCAAAGGGATGGAGGTGGAACGGTTGAGTCTCTCTCAGTCCTCGTTTCCGTCAGAGGACGACCTCATCGAGTCCTTCGAGGAGGACCTCACTCTCAGAGACCTGGGAGGTGAGGCCAAGAGACACTACCTGGCATACGTACGAATCGCTTCGAGCTTCCTCGGTCGTCGCGGGAAGAATCTTCTCGACCTTCAGGACATCGATGTCCTTCGTGAGTTCCTGACCTACTTGAGGAAGAAACGGAAGGTATCCACGAAGACAGCGCATCACTATCTCGCCGCCCTCTCCTCCCTTTGCGACTTCCTCCTTCTCGAGGGACACCTCTCATCCAATCCGATACCAGCCTTTCGAAAGCGCTACCTGGCAAGCTACCGCTCCTCGAAGGGTTCGTCTAGAAGGAAGGTCATTTCCGTGGAGGAAATGGGACGACTGATAAACTCCGTCCTGGACCCGAGGGGCAGGGCAATCCTCACCGTTCTTGCCAAGACGGGAGTCAGGCGGGGTGAACTGGTTTCCATCGACATCGATGACATAGACTGGAAGCGCGGGCGCGTGAACCTCAAGCCTAAGAGAAAGAGGACGAACAGACTGG
>JAGMCJ010000234.1 GCA_023129265.1 Thermoplasmata archaeon
ATCGCAGTGTCATCATGACCTTCTCGACCTGGATGGCAAGGATCAGGGAGTAGAACTGCAGAAGGACCGCGACCTTTGGAGGGGATGGCCCGTCTTCTCTCAGGAACACTTTGAAGAACTCGTCTATGGATACCTGAAGCTCCGCCACGTTCTCTTCCGTGAACTGCTTCTTGAAGTCCATCGGAAGTCCCCACAGCCTCTCGTACACCCTGTGGGAGTGGATCCTCAGTCTGGCGTTCACGATCTTCTGTGCTCCCGCAACGTACTGTCGACTGCCCAAGAATATCAGGCCCTCGGACAGAGCCCCGAGCAAGATTTTGGGGAGCGACAGCCCGTCCAGGCCTGGCAGGACATCCTGGGCTGCAAGGGCCCCTATTGCTGTCAGGTCGAAGACGCTCGCCATCTGGCTGTAGTCCTTGGACTCGATCTCCGAGCGCATCTCCACAGAGAACTCGTGGAAGTCCCTCACGACGTCGAGCGCGTCGTCGACCGCCTCCCGGGTCTGGGCGGATTTCTTGTCCTTTCGGAGTCCCGCGCTGGCCTTGAGTGCGTTCAGCTCACTGCTCAGGCTCCACAGTCCCTCAGGCGATGTGTCCTTGAGAGCGCTCGAGAGCCTCTCTTCCACGATTTCGGCTCTCTCCATCAGAATCTCTAAACGGGTCCCAGATATAAATGTGAGTGGGACGTCGACGGAGGAATCCCGGTCACCTCATCACCGCTAGCGCAGTGTGGGACTCACCATCGGCGTATACATCAACGCCCTTTGGGATCCTGACCAGGCGAACGTTCTCGGAGTCCCAACGATTCTCGCTCTCCTTTAGAATCCTCTCGTTCAGGTACCCGCCCTTCTCGAGCCAGAGAGGGATGTAGAGTATGTTCGTCGCCAGCATGTCCCCAAAGAAGTGAGTTCCGTACGAGAGCTCGGGCGAGAAGCGCTTGTAGCTCACCTCGACTATGACCGAGGCGTTGCTGATCTCAGAATATCGGACGGGGATTCCGAGCTCTGGGTTCTGCGTGGCCCAACGGCCGGGACCTATCAGGATGTAGTTCTTGTCTTCCATGGTCTTGTTCAGACTCCCGATCTCTCGCGCTAGGGCGAACCCCTTCTGGAAGTCGTAGGTCTCGTGGGGTATGAAGACTATATATTTCAGTCTCCTCTGAATGCCGTTGCCCAGTATCTTCTCCGCCCGGAATATGACCTTCTCCTGCGGGACGTCCTTCGGTATCCTGATCCTCCTGTGCTCCGGTCTCCCACCAAGGGGTCTGACCTGCAGCAGGTAGAACATCCCCTTCTCCTCTCCGCTATCGTCAGGTTCGAAGTTCACCGCGAACTCGATATCAACGGGCATCCCAAAGCGCCTCTCCAGGTTTGTCAGAAGGCTCTTTATCAGCGGGATGAAGGGCATGTGTTTATTGCTGCCCAGAATCGCATCGAACGTGGCCAGAAGCCTCGCATCCTTCCCTGGTCGCATGCTCGCTTCGGTGATGTAGCCCTCCGGAGAGAGCGCTGAGCATATCATGTGAAGCCTGTTGTTCGCCTCCTTGAGATTGGAGATCTGTTCTTCTATGAGCAGTCCCGATCTGAAGTCGAGAACGTCAGCGATCTCCTGCGAGTACTTCACGATGTCGCCAACGACCATGCCCTCAGGTCTGAGGCTGGGTAGCGTCGGGGAGAAGACCCTCGCGTAGTAGCGGCCCACGGCTCTTGTGCCGAGCCCGAGAACCAATCTGCCGACGCCGTCCTCGGACCTTATCCTGTCCGTCCACGGGTAGTAGTTCCTCGAAAAAGCGACTCCCGCGAACAACGGGTAGTACAATCCATCGGTATGGTGCGATCCCACCAGGCTCTGGACGAGAACGCCCATCTTCTCGTCCTGCCAGGCGATCTTGTGCTTCTTCCGGTATTCCTTGGCGTCGTCACCGAACGTCGACACGTAGACGATCTTTATGGCGGTTTCCAGCTGCGTGATCCTCTCGGCCATCGTGCCATCATTGGGGATGAAGACGGACTGGTACACTCCAGCGAATGAATGCTTCAGACTGTCCTCAAGGAAGCTGGATGACCTGACCGCGAGCGGTCTTTTCTCCTCCTTCAAGACGCTCCCGAGGAATTCGAGGCAGTCTTTGGGCAGTTGCCCCGTGATGATTGCCCTGTTCATTTCAGGGACATCTATTTCGTCATCGCACTTCATCTGGACCATGTCGTTCACATGGTTCAGCTCGATGAAGTCATTGAAGACACTGGTTGCCAGAATCCACGATCGCGGTATCTTGAGCCGGTCCTGGTGGTCGCAGATGATTTCGCCCAGGTTCTCGATTGCCGACTTCGAATACAACAGGCCGATGGACTTCCCGCCCACGGAGCCGCTTCCGAGGAGGTCGAAACCTGAAGGCAGAGAACCGGGATCCACTCTGAAATCGGCAAAGCTTGTTTCCTTCACTCGATTCCAATAGGCACGGTTCCCTATAAAACCTACATGACGGGGGCGTGTCCCAGGGCTTCGCGGGACCGCTATCCGGGGAGGACCTTGACGTGTGCCCGCCTGTTCCTTGGGCCATCGAACTCACAGAAGAAGACGCCCTGCCAGGTCCCAAGAACGAGACCGCCCTTGTCCACGAGGAGCGTTGCGGAGCAGCCGAACAGGGACGACTTGATGTGGGCGGCTGCATTCCCCTCCAAATGGGAGTACCCGTCCTCGAAAGGTATCACCTTGTTGATCTCCATGGTTATGTCCTTTCTCACGCTCGGGTCAGCGTTCTCGTTTATCGTGACAGCGCCTGTCGTGTGAGGCGTGTACACGAAACAGACCCCCTCCCTTATCCCCGAGTCGCTGACTGCCTTCTGGACCTTGGCGGTGATGTCAACGAGTTCTGTTCTCGAGGACGTTCTAATCTCTATCGTCTCCATTTCAATCCCGCAGTCCTATTCCGAGTTCCCCTTTTCTGTCTATCGGTTGTAGTGGGAACAAGTGACACGAGCTCGTGCGCACATCCCCCTCCCGTTAGTCTTCGTTTTCGGTTACACCTATAGCCGAAGATTTTCGGCTCCAGCTTCGAACGACGGTGTGTTTGTCGGCTATACCTATAACCGAGCGTTTTTGCTAGTAAACATCAAATACCTGCACTCCTATCCAGTCTCGGATAATCATGGGGAAAACGGAGACGATCAAGGAACGGGCGGTCTACGTCTACCTGCCTTCCGTCGAGATGAAGGAGCAGTGGACGAAGTACGCGAAGGAGATGGGGACGAGCCTGTCCAAGTTCGTGATGGAGTGCGTGAGGGAGTTCGTAGAACAAAGGGAAGACTCCGCCTTCGTCAAGCGAGGAGAACTCGTTCGTGAGACGGGTAAGCTCAGGGAGAGGGTACGAACCCTCTCCGAGGACTTGGAGGCTCGCAATGCGCTCATAGCACGCCTGGAGGAGGAGATCCGTCGATACAGGGCACAGATCTTCTCCGACAAGGAGTTCCAGGGCATCAGGACATACGACAAGAGACTCATAGAGGCTCTGAAGGCAGGCATAATCATCTCCGACGACCACCTGCTCGCCGAGCTGGGAGCCGAGCCGCGGGACGCCGACGCGGTCAAGTCGATCGCGGGTCAGCTGGAAGGGCTGAGGGGATACGGTCTGGTAGAGAGAACTCCAAAGGGATGGAGGTGGAAGGGTTGAGTCTCTCTCAGTCCTCGATTCCATCAGAGAAGGATCTCATTGAGTCCTTCGAGGAGGACCTCACTCTCAGAGACCTGGGAGGTGAGGCCAAGAGACACTACCTGGCATACGTTCGGATCGCTTCCGGCTTCCTCGGTCGTCGCGGGAAGAATCTTCTCGACCTTCAGGACATCGATGTCCTTCGTGAGTTCCTGACCTACTTGAGGAAGAAACGGAAGGTATCCACGAAGACAGCGCATCACTATCTCGCCGCCCTCTCCTCCCTTTGCGACTTTCTCCTTCTCGAGGGACACCTCTCATCCAATCCGATACCAGCCTTTCGAAAGCGTTACCTGGCAAGCTATCGCTCCTCGAAGGGCTCGTCTAGAAGGAAGGTCATTTCCGTGGAGGAAATGGGACGACTGATAAACTCCGTCCTGGACCCGAGGGGCAGGGCAATCCTCACCGTTCTTGCCAAGACGGGAGTCAGGCGGGGTGAACTGGTTTCCGTCGACATCGATGACATAGACTGGAAGCGCGGGCGCGTGAACCTCAAACCGAAGAGAAAGAGGACGAACAGACTGG
>JAGMCJ010000235.1 GCA_023129265.1 Thermoplasmata archaeon
CCAGCGTGGTCGCGCCCGCCGAAATCACCACGTCGTCGGGGGACACGATCCTGAAGCCTACTGTGGCACCGCTTGGAGCGGAGCTCCCGAGCACGATGTCGACGGTGAAGTCGGTCTTTGCCCCCGGCGCGAAGGAATAGCCGATGTTCTGGAACACCACCAGGCCGTTCCCGCTCACGGAGCCGGTCCACGGCCCGCCCGACCCATCGGTCGTGTCAAGCGTGATGGACTGGACCTCGGATGCGGGCAGCGTCCCGAAGAGCATTCCCCGCATGGTCTCGAGCGTGAGAGCGCCCGAGGCGTCGGATTTGTATCCGACCTTCTTGAGCTCGAGCGTGAGAACGGTCTCCGAGGTCTGGGTCTCAATGACCTCCTGGTCCGCGCTCTCCTGCGTGATGTGCATGATGCCCTTCGCCCCAGCCATTCGGTAGTCGGCGAAGTCCACGTCACCCTTCCAGTCCTCCATCTGGAAGACGTAGAGGGCCGTGTCCGGGTCCAGAAGTATGCTCTTGGCAATGGCGATCTCGATCTTGTTGGCGTCCTCACCCTTGCCGAGGGCAACGAGGACGGAGCTCTCATGCTCCCAGGCGTTCCAGTCGGTTTGATCTTGACCGATGTATCTGTACGTTGCGCTCATCCTCGTCACCGAGCCCTGACCCTCGTCCCGGCCAACGACCTGAACGACGTAGTCGGCGCCGGTCCCGGCGAGGGCGTATCCCGTCTCGTCGCTCCCGTCGGAGTCGATGAACACCCTCAGGAAATCTCCCAGCTTGCTCTGGAGATCGCCCGCCAGAACCTGGCTCCCGGGCTGGACCTGCGCGAACAAGAAGACATAGTGCGGAGACTCCCCCGTCTCCACTCCAGTGGCGTTGATGTCCACGTTCGGATTGACGTCGGACGAGCGGGAGTAGAGGATGGCATCATCGCTCCAGTCCTCGAAGTAGCCGTCGACGCCGAAGACCCTCGGTCCGGGACCCTCAGGCAGGAACAACGCGGAGCTCAGCAGGACCACGGCTATGAGGGGAACGATGTAGATCTTCCACCTGCTCCTCTTGTTCTCCCTTATGAACCGACCCGACCCCAGGCCGTTCGTGAAGCCGCTCCCGTTGGTAAGACCGTTCGTGAGACCGGACTTCGCGTTCGCGAGGCCGTTGACCAGGCCGTTCACCCGCCCAAGGCCGTTCACGAGGCCCTTCGCCACCCTCTCGCGGGGAAGACCGTTCGTCAGGCCGACGCCTCTTCCGACCCGGACTCTGGCGGGCCTTCTCTCCACCTCCCGCTCCTTCTTCCTCTTCAGCAGGTCCTCGATGCCCTCCTCGGTTATGCCCTCCTCCTCGCCCATCGATTCCAGATAGTCGAGTATCCCCTCGTCCTCGCGTTTCCCCTCGAACCTGGCGAAGTCGGTTCCGCACTCCGGGCATTTCTCGGCGGTCGCAAAGGCCTGCGCCCCGCACAGCGGGCATATTCGCTTCTTGATCTCTGGCACCTCAGGCTCTACCTTCTCAGGCTCTGGCTCCTCTATTCCCTCCTTGGACGTCAGTCTCTCGTAGTGATCCTTATCGACTTGCTTGGCGACGAGCACGAGGGCGTTCTTGTAGGACTCCGTCGCCTCTTCCGTCCTGCCGAGCTGGGAGAGGGCGTATGCCCTGCCGTTCCACGCGCCCATGTGGTCCCGGTCGAGCTCAAGGACCTTGTCAAAGCACTCCAGCGCCTTCTTGAACCCGCCTACGTCGGCGAACAGGGAGCCTCTTGAGAACCAGATCCTCGCATTGCTCGGGTCCTTGGCCAGAAGCTCCTCCTGCCTCTTGAGCATCCTCATTACCTTCTCCTCTTCCGTCTCGGCGGACTCAGCGACCACGATCCTGCCGTCAACGAGTCCGTAGCCGGTGTATTTTGGCTCGTACGAGACCCCCCGGATGAAGAGCAGCCCGATCCTCCTCTCGACCCTGTCCTCCTTCCTCTCCCTGGCGAAGTCGATCACGCCGTCGAAGGACTGATGGATGCTCTGGACGACATCGTCCGGATGCATGCCCTTCTCCAGGATGAGCAGGGAGGCGATGTTCTCCGTCCTCAACCTCGTGCGAAGCTTCTGGGCGAACGTGTAGGCCTCGTTCGAACCGAAAATCTTCAGCGACGGGGACAGGACGTCGAGGACCGCCCTCCTCTTTGGATACGGGGCGAGCCTCTTTGTCGCGTCGGTTATCGCGATTTCGAGGTTCAGCAGGCTCTGGGAGGACCTGAACACCGAGCCGTCGATCTGGACGCCGTCTATCCTCCCCTTCTTGTATGAATACCAGTCAACGATGATGAGGGAGCCTTCCTCCTCGTGGGCCGCGCAGTCGACCCCGTGCTTCGTCATCTCCTCGTGGAACTCTGCGGGAGATATCTTGCTGAGGACGACCATGACACCCTCGTTCGCCTTCAGCCCCTCGGCGAGGAACTGGTACGCGAAAAGCTCCTTCTCGTCTCCCGCCGCGCCTTGGAGGACGACGGCCATCCTCTCCCCTATCCCGTCGGGCAAGAGCAGCTCAAACCCCTTGACTCCCATTGACACCATATCTATACCCCTTCGACCTTCACATCACTGGAGACCTTCATTCCCTTGTTCGTTATCAGAAACGGATGAACGCAGATATCGTGATTCGTCAGCCTCATCTTGCGGACGACTATCGTTCTCCTGAGCTCGCCCTTCACGTTGTCCAGGCCGAGATAGATGAACGAGTCCGCGATGAACTGCTCGATTCCGAACCTCGTGAGCCTGCCCTCCTCGCCCGCCTCGGTCACGAGAATCGAGGTGATCTCCTTCTCGCTCAGGAACCTGCCGAACTGGAAGAGCTCCCGCCTGAAATCGTTCAGGTTGTCGTAGTGCAGGCCGAGGACCGCGAGCGAGTCCACGACGAGACGCTTCGCCCCTGTGGCATCGATCAATCCTGTGAGCATGGACTCGAGAGAATCGAAGTCCAGAAACTCGTCGCCCTGGCTCAACTTCCTCATCTCCCCCAGGTCGATGAAGCTGAGCGTGCCCTTCGATTCCGGTCCCTCTGGCCTCATGCCGAAGTTCCTCAAGGTCTCTCTGAGGATGTTCGCGGATTCCTCGTAGGAGACGTAGACACTGGGCTCGGAGAACTCCTCGACTCCGTTGAACACGAAGTGCAGGCAGAGCAGGCTCTTGGCAGAGCCAGAGGGTCCCGAGATTATGTTGACGCTGTTTCGTGGGAATCCTCCATCTACTAGTATATCAAAGCCCTCGATACCGGTGGCAACTCTATCCATCACCAGACCTCCCCGGTTTCAACAAACTGTTGAATAGATATTGACCGGGGATATTAGAATGTTTTGGCGACCTCAATTTCCTGTGAAAGGGCCCACGGAACTGAGTTCGCGGGCGGTCACTCGCGGGTTGGGCTCGGGGTCAAAGAAGAGGATTAACGAAGAGAAGCGAAGAGAAGCATAGCC
>JAGMCJ010000236.1 GCA_023129265.1 Thermoplasmata archaeon
CACACCGTAGCACGGGCAAACACCTTCCAAAGCTACATGCCACATGCCGTCCGTGGTCCAACCAGACCCAGGTGTGTCAACATCGTCGAAGTAGTGGGTCTGGCGCACGGGATGGAACTCGACCGCAACGCCATCAAAGAGCATAGGCGTGTAGTATGAGTACTCAACACCGATCGTGCCGTCCCCGTTCTCGATGCCCGCGACCGCACTCATCCCGGAGTCTACCGCGGGGTCACCGTAGAGGGTATCGAAGTACTGAAACCGTATGACGTTCGTTGTCTCGTAGAGAATGAGCTCGAAGGTCAGGTCCTCAGTGAACGGGTTCGAGATATGATCAATGCGGTACCACTCGACGATCAGCATGCGATATGGAGCAGAGCCCCGCACTTCGTAGTAGATCTCTCCCTGCTCAAACAGGTCGTCCCAGAACGGCGCTATCAGGTTATCCGGCTCTCCCGCGGTCGGTATCGGTGAGTTACCCGCCCAGATGTTCTCGCAGGTCGGCTGAGTGTTGAACGTTATGCCGCCGTTGTTGCCGATGCAGAACTCACCAAACACATTCCCGTAGAACACAAATGGGAAGCCTATCCTGAAGGGACCGAACACGTCATCGTCCGGGTGGGGGAGAATGACGTTTGGCGAACCGCTGATGTCGATCCAGTTGTACGTGATCATGGGATTGGGTACTTGGTTGTCCACGTAGTAGTAGCCCCAGCCGTCGTTTCCTCCGACGCTCGCTTCCGCGTTCTCACCGGTCATCACCATCGCAAAGGCGGAGACCAGCATCACAAAGCTCATAAACAATGCCCACAGCTTGCTATCTGCAGTATTCATGTCTCATCCCATCCTGCCCCATTCTGGGCAGAGCGAAGTGAATACAGATATTTAAATTGAATCTCGGTTATGTAAAGTGCCCCTGCGGTTTCTCCTCACGATCATCTCACTCTCTGCGGCCGATGACACAGTGGAATGGCTGAGGCCTCAACCCCTCAGATCATCGTCAACGTGGTCCGCGAGGACATGGTACTTTTTCGCCTCGTTCGGAGTCGTCGACAGGACGACATAGTGCAATACTCTCCGCGATTCCCCCGGTTTGAGGGGCATGACCTCTCCGGAAACGACGTGCTTGCCCTCTCTCGCCAAATCGAAGAGCATCACTTTGCAGCGTCTTGAGGGTGACACGAAGCAGATCGACTCCTTCCTTCTTGAATCGGTGATGACAATCGTTCGGTTATCCGAGATTGAGAAGGAGCTGACCTTGGCCCACTTCCTCAGCCTCCATCCCGATCGGCTGAAGTGTGCTGACGTTCTCCTGGACCCGCCGACCTGGAAGAAGCCCATGCAGCCGCCATGGAAGTACAAGGAGGATTTGCCCGCGTTTCTGAATTCCTGCAGTATCGCAACAACATTGCTCATCGGTCGCGTCAAGAACTCCGTTGAGACAACGAGGCCCTTGAGCTTCTCATCTTTCCTCACCCTGGTCACTATCTTGACTCCCTTCCAGACTCCTCTCCTGACTTTCTCGTGTGTGAATCTCTCTTTGTAGAGCTTGCCAGGAAACTCATCCTTTCTGGCGTACGGAGAGACTCCCCCATGCCACGGTCGGAACCAAGAGAGCTGACTAGGTTCTGGATATGCTGAAGATAGGTACTCAGCGCCCTTCCACTTGAGTGAAACGAGCGAGCCGGCGAAATCCGGAGCCACGACATAGCTGAGGACACCGTTGTCGATGTGTGTCTTCCCCCTTCTCTCTCTTACTGAGACCTTTCCTGGTTTTCCGACGACGACAATCGGGAGCTCAAAGACATCATCGTACAGCGGAGTGGAGAATCGGGCCTTGGCGAAATACACCCCAGGGTCCGCATCTTTGGCATAGAGCCTCACCTTCTCGTCCAGAGGGCTGTCCAAACACAGTCCCTTGGCCTGGAATCTCGTCTTGCTGGCTCGCATCCTGGGAGGGAAGTCGATCCTGATTCTGGCATCGACCTTCTTGTTTCGGTAGTTCCTCACGGTGAATTTGAACCCGCTCTCGTTCTCGAGGGCAAGCGGTTTCGGATCTGTCTCGACCCGGAGCACCCTTTGCGGACTCACTTTTTCGTCAAGCTCCACGATCCCGCTGGCCAGCTGGAGCCAGGATTTCCGTATTCCCCTCCAGTCGGTCGCCGCGGGGACAAGGTAGATCGGCTCTGCTTCCTTCCTTTCCCCTGGCCCTATGTCAAGAGCATCGAACGTGATCTGCGGTCCCCAGCTACTGATCTGTACCTCGCTCGCAGACTCTTGGTCCCAGATCACACCAAGGCCAGTGTCCTCATTTCCTGAGTGCAACCAGGATTCGGAGAAGTATCCGCTCTTCGGAATGTCCTCCATCCAATCGGGGAATTCATCCTCGATGACCTCCTCCTGGATTGTGCCGTACTTGGAGGGAATAGTTATCCTGTCCTCGAACATCTCTCGATAGCCAGCGAACTGCACTTGGAATCTGTGTGGTTCGCGCGATCTGTTCTCGAATATCGGGACGATCTGGACCAAGTTGCTGCCAGACATGCGCACTTCCAAAGAGACACTCAGTCCTTCCCTCTCCTCGGATTTCGCGGTAAGCGTCCCGATTGCGAGACCCTTCTCGTTCCTTGCCTTCATTTTGAACTCGAGTCTCGACAGCTCCGAGGGCCAGAAGGGAGGTCCCACGCGCATGATGAGGTGCTCGATGACTCGCTCTCGGGAGGACTTGTCGTAGAGGTCCATCCATGCGCCCTTGCGATTGGCAACCACGCGGACCTGAGCATTCTCCGCCACAAGATGTTCATCCTCGACGTCCGCGACTGCTCCATGGACACCAATGCTTCTGACCTTCAGTGTCTTCTTCTTCGTCCTCCCGCCCGCGAACTCCGTCCACGCCTTTATCGCGTAGCATGCTGTCTCGGGCGACCGGGAAACGATCGTGAGGGGTATTCCGGTCTTCCCTTCAGCAGATGCTGTGAATGACGCACGGTCTCTGTCGAGATCGACTCCCACCGCCTCGAATCGGACGAGACCTTTCACCCTCTTTTTCAGGTTGCTCTTCAGATTGACATGAACCTCCTTCTTCTTTCCTGGAACTACCGAAATGAACCGTGGTTCCGTCCCGATCTCTATCGCCTGCTTTGTGCGCAATCCTGTCTTCAGGACGAAAGTCTGCCTGTCGATTCTCATGCGGGTGAGCACGCTATC
>JAGMCJ010000237.1 GCA_023129265.1 Thermoplasmata archaeon
GACTCGATTGGCGGGGAAGAGGTCGTCGACGGCATCCTCGAGGCTTATGAGTTCGCGGAGGCAGACCCGTTCAGGGCAGCGACGCACAACAAGGGGGTGATGAACGGGATAAGTGCCGCAGTGATAGCCACTGGTAACGATTTCAGAGCGATCGAATCGGGATGCCACTCTTACGCGTCGATGACCGGGCAGTACCGACCGCTCACGTCATATGAAAAGGACGCTGATGGCAACCTGGTGGGAAGGATTGAGGTCCCCATGGCCGTCGGCCTTGTCGGCGGTGCGACCAAGGTCCACCCGACGGCACGCGTCAACGTGAGGATACTCGGAGTCAAGACTGCAAACGAATTGGGGGAGGTCTTCGCGGCCCTTGGTCTCGCACAGAACTTCGCCGCCCTCCGCGCTCTAACGACCGAGGGGATACAACGAGGGCATATGTCCCTGCATGCGAGGAACATCGCAACAAGCGTCGGGGCGACAGAGGATGAAATCGACAAGGTCGTCGAAATCCTCGTTAGAGAGAGGAATGTTCGAATGGATCGGGCGGAGGAAGTCTTGCGGGACCTAAGAAGCAAGGGAAAACTGCTGAGTTAAGGCATTTACTATAATCATAACGACGATAGCACTATTGGCGCACATATTATCCTTCAGGGCTAGAATACGACCTAGGGACGCCTCCGAAAAAGGGCGAGTTTTCACGGATGATGCTTTTTTCGTCTCGAAGGTAAGACTTCGCTCTTCATTTCTGCCTCCTCGTGCAAACTCTCGATCCGCGGCAAATAGCGAGGGATATATAGTGGGTGCACCGATAAAAATCGTGTCGACCGGCGCCGTAAAAACGGCGTGAAATTGCCTAATTTGTGACGCAGGGTTGAAATAGTAGGGGGAAAAAACGTCACCTTCCGAAAAAGGAGGTCATTTTTGAGATGATTTCTCCGATGGGTTTTTTAGTTGCGAAAGCATTACCCCTCGCGCAGAAGGGAAGGGATAACATGCGAAAATACCTCAAAGAGGACGAAGTCCTCAATCTCTTACATACTCCTAGGCGGCTCAGGGATCATCTCATAATCCTGCTCCTCTACCAAACGGGGATGCGAGTGGGAGAGTTGGCGAACCTGAAGTTGGGCGACATCGACTTCGATACGGAGGAAATCTCGATTCAGAAGTCAAAGAGACATCCCGAAGGAAGGAAGGTCCCGCTTGTCGACAACGTCACGAAGGTCAAAACGAAGTACTACATCGGGGGGAGAAAGGGCAAGAAGTCTCCGCTCTTTCTTTCGAACAAGGGAACAGCTCTGTCGAAGAGGCAAATCCAGCGGATCATAAGCGATAATGCGAGACTGGCCGGAATCGACAAGGAAAGATGTCATGCCCACGTTCTTCGACACACTCATGCTGTCCATGCTCTGAAATCGGGCATAGACCTACGGACCCTCCAAGAGAACCTAGGTCATTCGAGTATCGAAGTCACCGCGATCTACCTTACGCTTGATATCGAAGACCGGAAGGAGGCATATAGAAAACACAGGTTGCCTGTAAGGGTTAACTAGTTCCTTGTGTGTCGTTATCTGGTTCATTTGTAAACGTTACACCTAAACACACTCCAAAACGCAAAGATTAATCGCAGGTCGAAGATACCTAGCTGATGATCGAGTGGACGGAGAAGTATCGTCCCGCGACACTTGACAAGGTCGTCGGGAACAAGGCCGCCGTTGCTGACTTGAGAAAGTGGGCGGAGACCTGGGAGACCGCCCGCGGAAAGAAGGCGGTCATCCTCGCGGGAGCCCCCGGTATCGGCAAGACAAGCGCGGCCCTGGCCCTGGCAAAGGACTTAGGCTGGGGCATGGTGGAGATGAATGCATCCGACACTCGCAATGCCGCCTCAGTCAGAAAGGTTGCCCTCCTCGGGGCGCTTGGTGAGACGTTCACCAGCGAAGGCGAATATGCGTCCTCGAAAGAGGGCAAGAGAAAGCTCATCATCTTGGACGAGGCGGACAATCTCTTCGGCAGAGAGGACGCTGGAGGCATCGGAGCCATCACCGAAACGATCAGAGCATCCAAGCAGCCGATAGTCCTGATAGTCAATGACTACTACGCCCTGACCAGAAGGTCCTCGGCAATCAAATCGCTCTGCAAGACCATCAGGTTCGAACCGCTCAAGTCCTCCGAGATCAAGACCGCCCTGAGAGAGATCGCGAAGAGGGAGGGCTTCAAGATCGACGAGGAGGCCCTGGACCATATAACGGAGAGGGTCGGCGGGGACATGAGAGCCGCTGTCAACGACCTCCAATCCCTGGCGGAGGGGAAGACAGAGGTGACGCACGACGACGTCGTTGCTCTCGGTTACAGGGATGTGAGGAAGACCATCTTCGAGAGCGTGAGGGACATTCTCAGGTCGGGAAGCTGCCGCAAGTCGAGGGAGAGCTGCATGGCCCTGGACGAAGCGCCAGACTCTCTGATTCTGTGGATCGACGAGAACCTGCCGCTCGAATACAGAGAGCCCCGTGACCTCTACGCGGGCTTCGACTCGCTGTCAAAGGCTGACGTCTACCTAGGGCGTGTGAGAAGGAAGCGGTACTACAGGCTTTGGTCGTACGCATCGGATTTGATGACTTGCGGCGTTTCCGTGGCTCGAAAGGGCTCCGCTTACGGGCAGGGGAAATACAGGTTCCCGCTTTGGCTGTCCAAGATGTCCAGGTCGAGGTCGGTGAGAAGGACTCTCCGCTCGGTGTCGGAGAAAATCGGGAAGGAGACACACGCGTCATCTAGTCTAGCCAGGGCCGACATCCTTCCTGGCTTCACATACATATTCCTCAACGATTTCGAGTTCAGGGTCTCCACGACCGCGAAGCTGGAGCTTACTGAGAGGGAGATCGCATTTCTTCTCGGAGAGAAGGAGGACTCCACCGCGGTTAAGCAGACCGTGGAGCAGGCGAAGAGAATCAGAGAGGGAGGCTCCATCGAGATCAAGGAGATCGAGGACTTCGAGCTGGACAAGGAGCCAGGCCAGAAGGATCTGAGTCAGTTCTAGGTGCAAAAGTGTTTATTTGCTCGCAACGATGTGGAGTCTGTGGACCCGGATAGGCGTCGTCTGCTCAAGAGACAGGGCTACAGGATTGTTGGCAGCCACTCCGCCGTGAAACTGTGCCACTGGCTGAGGGAGAAGCTAATAAGAAAAAGACCGTGCTACAAGGAGGTGTTCTATGGGATCGACTGCCATCGATGCCTTCAGATGACCCCCACGGCGGACCAGTGCAACATGAACTGCCTCTTCTGCTGGAGAGCCCAGAACTTCTCAACACCGAAGTTCGATGATGTGGACGATCCTGTCTTCATCCTGGACGAGAGCCTGAACGCACAGAGGGAACTGATCTCGGGCTTCAAGGGTGACAGCCGCTGCAGCGTTGAGGAGTGGGCGGAGGCCTCTGACCCACGGCACGTGGCCATATCGCTCACAGGGGAGCCCACGCTCTATCCGAAACTCGGACGGCTCATCCGGGAATGCCACGAAAGGGGGATGAGCACATTCCTCGTCAGCAACGGCACGCTCCCGTCAGTGCTGGCACGTTTGGACCCTCTGCCCACACAGCTGTACATCACCGTCGCGGCGCCTACGCCTGACATATACAGGAGGCTCTGTTCTCCCATGTCCGAGAACTCGTGGTCAAGACTTCTGGAATCCTTGGCGGTCATGAGGGGGCTAAACACGCGAAAGGTTGTGAGACTCACGCTCGTCGATGGCTGGAACATGACGCATGAGGACGCTTACTCAGAGCTGATCTCCCGCGCTGAGCCGGACTTCGTGGAGGCAAAGGGGTACGTCTTCGTGGGAGGGTCGAGAAACCGAATGAAATGGGACAACATGCCGAGTCACGATAGGATTCGGGAGTTCTCGAGAAGACTGTCAAGTCGACTCGGGTACTCCATCCTGGATGAGAGGGAAGAGAGTCGTGTCGTGCTTCTTGGCTCCGGCAACAAGGACAGAAGAATGCCAATCCCCGTTCGGCTTTAATATCTGTAAGGACGTTAAGGTGCGAATTCGATGGTCGACCTGATAGCCTTTCTCCATGAGGTCTTCGGGAACCCGGTCCTTTTCTTCCCGCTGCTATTCCTGTACAGCGTCTTGGTAGCAGTCATACTCCCGATACCTATCGAGTTCGCGTTGATATGGCCTCTCTTGAGCGGGGACTTCCTGCTCTTCGCGGGCGCGACTGTGGTGATGGCGATAGGGAAGACTGTGGGGGCCTGGGCGATCTTCTACCTGGGAATAAGGGTCGAAGACAACATCCGGAGATGGTCCGAGAAATACAGATTCTGGAAGAGGTTCGTCGAGCTGATGATTAGGTTCGTGCAAAGGACGCGCCACGTTGGCCTTCTCGTACTCCTGAGCATTCCCTTGATGACGGACACAGTCCCCATATACATCTATTCCCTCTTCAACACCGAGGGAGAAGTCCTTCGCATGA
>JAGMCJ010000238.1 GCA_023129265.1 Thermoplasmata archaeon
CCTCATCACCAAGGTCCACAAGGTCCCCGGGGTGAAGAGCACAGAGACTTTGCCGTCCACAGAAGAGAAGTGAGGCGACTATACGAGCCAGCCCCTCCGGGCCCAATTGGTTGGCACGCCTCCAGAATAGAGGCTGTCCTAGAAAAGAAGAGCCAGCCTCTTGCTCAGGTGGGCACTCCTCATACCTGGTTATCCTGACCACAACCCCGCAGGAGTTACAGGTGCCTCGATGACGTTCGCAAGTTCGTAGACATCGTTGCTGGCAAACTGCTGAAAGGCGGAATACCAATCGAAAGACATCCAGAGATAACGGTCCAGAACATCGTGGCCGTGTGCGATCTCGGCGCTGAGATAAACCTCACCAATATCACCATCTCACTTGGCTTGGAACACGTGGAGTATGAGCCTGAGCAGTTCCCCGGATTGGTTTATAGGCTGGAGAATCCCAAGGTGGTCTGCCTGTTGTCCGGGTCAGGCAAGGTTGTCATCACGGGTGCAAGGAGCGTGGAGGATATGGACAAAGCAGTTGAAACGGTCAAGGGAAGTCTCGGCAGACGTGGACTTCTGTAGATTCTCTTCCAAGATGTTGCCTACTGAGAGGGAGAAGGTGAACACCAAAGAGTACGTGGACTCCTTTGCAGATATGACAGATGAGACAACGAAGATCCGATGTCCCATTTGTGGCGAGTGCAAAAGTCGAAGAAGTTCGCAATGGAGGGAAGTAGACCCATGTTCGCATACGTTCTTCCCACCTTCCGTAGTCCTGCCGGGGTCATGATGCAGTCTGGAAGAGGATGACAGGAATCCTGAAGGGGTACGACATTCTTGCTCTCGAGGAGGATTCCTATGGCGAACTCAGGTACGAGGTCGAGCACATCAGTCTACTCAAGGCTCTAGATGAGAATGACAATCACGTGTTCCGTCTGGAAGACGTCGAGGCTGCTCACATAACTGTTAAATATCGAGAATCACATTAATTCAACCATGGATGGGATGAAAAATGAAGTCAATTGTAGATACTGCATTGTCTAGACACGAAAAGAGAAAGAAGCACGAGGAAGTATTGACCCAGAGGGCTCCTGAGGTTGCACCAGAGGAGCTGGAGCTTGAAGAGATAGTCAAGTCGCTTCATGTCAGCATCAAGATCCTCGGATGCGGTGGCGGGGGCTCGAACACAATCAACAGGCTCAATGAGGCGGGTGTAATGGGAGCCCAGCTTCTAGCCCTGAACACTGATGCCAAGCATCTTCTTTCCATTCACTCACCGACAAAGATGCTGATAGGTAAGAGACTCACCAAGGGACTTGGTGCGGGAGCCATTCCAGAGGTTGGTGAGCAGGCTACACAGGAGAACGAGGATGAGATAAAGGCGTTCCTGAGGGGCGCGCATATCACTTTCATAACCGCGGGGATGGGGGGAGGCACAGGCACCGGAGGCGCACACTTCATTGCAAGGCTTGCAAAACGGGAGGGCAGCCTGACGCTGGGCGTGGTCACGATGCCCTTCCAGGCTGAAGGAAAGCAGAGGATGGAGGTTGCCAAAAGGGGCCTGGAAAGGCTCAGAAGGATCTGTGATACCACGGTCGTGATATACAACGACAAGCTGCTTGAACTCGTTCCGAGAATGCCCATCGATGCGGCTTTCAAGGTTGCGGATGAGGTCCTCATGGAGTCCATCAAGGGAATGACGGAGATAATCACGAAGCCAGGCCTCGTCAACCTGGATTACAGCGATCTGACGACGATCATGAAGAATGGTGGAGTTGCCATGATAGGCATCGGTGGGAGTGATGAGGGCAGGGATAGGGTGACTCTTGCCGTGAACGAGGCCCTGGAATCTCCGCTTCTAGGCGAGGTCGATCTCTCACATGCCAGGGGCGCTCTAGTGAGAATAATCGGAAGCCCGGAAATGACTGTGTCCGAGGCAGAGAGCGCAGCAAGGCTCATAAGCGAGAGAGTCAACCCGAAGGCCCAGATGATCTGGGGATGCTCCATTGACCCCTCCCTCGAGAAGAAAGTGAGGGTGCTT
>JAGMCJ010000239.1 GCA_023129265.1 Thermoplasmata archaeon
GACATGCTGGCGATGGTGAAGAAGGCGTTTCCAAAGACAAAAATAGGCGGGCTTCCGTCTGGAGTATGATAGCATGGTGGACATCGGCGAGATAGAGCTCGATATCTATGCATGTCTGCAATGCGGCTACTGCAAGGGGACGTGTCCAGCGTACGACATGTTCGGATGGGAGTCGGACAGCCCAAGGGGAAAGATGTTCTACCTAAAGCAGCTTCAGGAGCGAAGCATACTCGACAAGAACCCCAAGGAGATGGACCCGCAGTTCTTCGAGGCGCTCTTCCACTGCACATCATGCGGGGCGTGCGACGAGGTCTGCCATGTCGACATCAAGCTCTCCGACGTATGGGAGCAGGTGAAGGAGGAGTTCGTGCGCGAAGGCTTCGAATCGCTTCCGGCTCACAGGGAGCTCGCCAAGAGGATATACGACCCCGAGAAGAGGAACCCGTTTCTCGATCCCAACGACCTGGAGAAGGACAAGCTCAAGAACAGGGCCGCCTGGGTGCCGGAGGATCTGAAGACCAGCGACAATCCGGAGGTCCTCTATTTCGTGGGTTGCACGGAGGCCCACAGGATGCAGTTCCTTGCCGTTGCGACGGCGAGGCTCATCGAGGCCACCGGGGTCAGGTTCGACATCCTAGGAACCGATGAATGGTGTTGCGGCTCCCCCTTGCTGCGCACAGGACTGGGGGACGAGATAAAGACTGACTATATCAAGCACAACGTCCGAGAGGTGGAGCGAAGAGGCGCGACCACGCTCGTCACAGCGTGTGCGGGCTGCTTCAAGACGATTAAGGAGAACTACCCTCTTTACCACGGCAAGCTGAACTTCGATGTGAAGAACATCACTGAGTTCATGGCGGACGCCATCAAGGCGAAGAAGCTCGAGTTCACAAAGGAGTTCCCCAAGAAGGTCGCGTATCACGACCCATGCCATCTCGGGCGACATGCCAAGGTGTTCGATCCGCCCAGAGATGTCCTGAAGAAGATACCGGGACTCGAGCTGCTGGAGATGAGGAGGAACAGGGAGAACGCGAGGTGTTGTGGAGCGGGCGGCGGGTTCAAGATTGCGTTTAACGAGTACGCGGAGGAGATTGCTGCCGACAGGGTCCGAGAGGCGGCGGAGACGGGAGCCGAGCTGATTGCCACCCCCTGTCCTTTCTGCGTCGTCAACCTGAACGCGGGTGCGAGGAGGGCCGGAGTGGATATCAAGACGATGGATGTTGTCGACATAGCTCACCAGTGCCTGTAGCACGCGCACCCTCCAATATCATTTTATATCCTTCTTGTTTGAACCATTTGGGAGCAGAATGAGAATCGCGATGCTCACTTACAGCACGAAGCCGCGAGGAGGAGTAGTGCACGCTCTGTCCCTATCGGAGGCGCTCTTCGACCTCGGTGCGGACGTTCATCTCTTCTCTCTGAGAAAGTGGCGGGAGAAGACGTACACGCAGGGGTTCTTCAGGGAGGTGTCCGTTCCCTTCGAGATATTCCCCTACCGCGCGCGCGGACACATCAACGAGGACGTCAGGAGGATGATCTCCACGTACGACGAGAACCTCCCGCTGGACTTCGACATCTATCACACCCAGGACTGCATAGGCGGGAATGCGCTCAGCCGTCTGAAGAAGAAGGTCAGCTCGCCAACGGTCAGGACGGTGCACCACGTTGACGAGTTCCGCGGCCCAGTGCTCACGAAGCTCCAGGAGGATTCCATAAACCTGTGCGATGTGAAGGTCACGGTCTCAGAATAC
>JAGMCJ010000024.1 GCA_023129265.1 Thermoplasmata archaeon
GAGTACCCACTCACTTCTCGCAATGAACAATGCACCGAACGCGACTATCCACAGGAGCCAAACCACATTTAGGAGTCCGTCGACTATCACGTGCACATACCAGTTCTGCCAAGCCCAGAATGGATCGACGCTGTCGCGTATGTAGAAGCCAGCGAACAGGCACGCAAATCCCGCAAGGATGAGTATGACCCACAGCTTTGCGCCGAGGTCAAAGGCTTTCCGTCTGTCCAGCGTTCGACGCCGCTTTCCTGTCGATGAGATGTACACAAGTCCGCTTCCTGCCACAACGAGCCCGAGCGCTGTCGTGTACCCCCTCCAGGTCCACTTCTCCTCCTCGTTGTATTCGTCGATATCAAAGCAATCAACCGACCCCGCGTAGTGGCAGTACTGCATGTAGCGCCAGTGCAGGTTGACGCCCAGCAGTATCGCGGCCCCAATCGTGCCCAGCACAAACATGGCTGTCCCTACGAGAAGTCCGATCTCCATCCACCTTCTAGCCATCTCAGACCCTCATCACCTTGGCGGGCAGGAAGCAGCTTCTCTTCCTGTTCTCCTCCGCAACGTCACACTCGAATCCACACTCATTCTAATATCCTTTGTGGAGACTCTGCGAAGACTTTCACATGTCGCACTCACTTAAGTGTTTCAGCATGAACGACGACTACTGCGTGTCCAGGTTCCGTGACGCGATGTTCCGCTTTGATGCGGGAGAGCATGATCGTCGAGTGGACGGACTACGGAACCCCGTAGTGGCGCTCGTAGAACTCCTTCAACTCGTCCTCCGAGGGGATCTCGACCTTCTCCCAGACGCGCATGACATCGCGGAGCTCGTCCTCCCCTTTCTGTCCTTTGAAGAGGTTCTCGAGGAACTCCGTCCTCTCCTTGATGTCCCTCTCGACGAATCGCAGTATGTCCGCCGGGGCGTAGAACCTGAGCGGGTTGAACCGCTTCCCGAAGTCCTTCATCCCATGCCTCTCCTCCAGCTCCTTGGGTTCCGGCAGAAGGTATCCGTATATCGGGTTCTCTATCCAGCTCTCGATCTTCCTGTGCTCCACGAGGTCCACGAGCGTCTTCGAGTCCTGCACCGTTATCTTCTCCCCCTGACCGACGTACTTCACTTCTCCAGCCATATCCCGCTCGACCTCGCCTCTGTCATCCCTCTTCGGCACGGGCTCGCCGTTCTCGTCCAGCTTTCGTATCTGATTTCCGTGCAGGTCGTACTCCCCGACGAAGCCGACGTTGTTGATGAAGAAGACGAGCTTGCCCTCCGGATCCAGACCGAGGTCCTGGTACATCTTCAACTTGACCAGCGCCTGCCTGGACTGCTCCCCGACCATGAAGTCTGTGGCCGCGTAGGACCTGACCCTGGTCCCGACCTTCTGGGCGGCGATTGCCGAGGTGATTATGCTCTCGCACGCGCTGTCCAGCGCGGTCGCCATGGCCGGGTCCGTCACCCGGAACATCGGCTCCAGGACGTCGAACCTCTTGTAGCTGAGCGACTCCGATCGTAGCCACTTCTTCCCGCCAGAGCCCCAGTCCGGGTTCAGCTCGCTGAAGAGGAATATGAACCTCCCGTTCGTGGTCCCGCTCTTCTCGTACCTCGTGCACTGCAGGGACCCCGCCTGCTTTCCCTCCTCGACCTCGGGGATCAACACTTCGCAATCTGCGATTTTCTTGCGGACGAAATTCACGCCCTCGCAGTCGATGTTCATGGCCAGGACGATTGGTCTCTTCCCGCTCTCGTCGATTTCAGCGGATCTCATCAGGCCGGGCCATTCGGGACTTCCAGGAACGAGACCCTCCGATTTGGCGAAGCTCGCCGCCTCCAGTCCAACGAGCTCGACGGAGTCCGTCTTCCCGCTAGAATCCCGGACGGGGCGTCCGAAGCAGGCATCGTCCTGCTCCAGCTCGGGCCCGACGGTGAGCGTGGTCTTCCCCGTCCCGCTAAGGCCCTTGAGGATCCTGTCCTCCGTGCACCCAGCGTGGTACGATATCAGGCCGTCCAGCTCTCCCTTGTTCCACACCATCGTGAGGTTGGGCTTCTTGTAGGCCCCGCCGAAATAGTCGATTCCGAGGCTGAGGACCCGCCTGACGTCGTTCTTCATGTTAGTGAAGTCGTAAAGCGTGATTGGCTCCTTCGGGTCGTACTCGGGCCAGAACTCCTTGATCTCCCTCACGGACTCGGCGGGAAGGGGCTCCGGTATGATGTAGTTGAAGCAGTGGACGTGCATGTTCTCCTTTGGCGGGAAGATCATCATCCTCCCCATCCAGGCGATGTACGCGCTGTGCGGGTTCTCCACGGTCGTCGTTACCCTCAGCCCGACCTCGTAGCCAGACTCCCCTTGTATGCCCTCCTGGACAATCACTCTTGCTGTCTTCAGATATCGGAGAGCGACATCGTACAGTCCCTTGCCTATTTTCTCGTCAAAGGACCTCTGGCGAGTTCCGAGCGGGTAGTCCTCCGGCACCATGTAGAACGCCCTATCCGGCCTACGACCCGGTTGCGTGGAGGCGAAAAGGAATTGCCCGTCCTTCGTGAGCACGTAGTAGGGCTTAAGGAACCCCGCGTAGAAATCATCATCCGGGTTGTGCGTCACTTTCGAAGCATCAAGTCGAATATCGTTTTCGACCTGGAATGTACCGTCATTCATCGAGGCCATCAACGCGGATTCCCGCATAAAGCTTCCGCTTTCGACCTAGCCCTTCCCCCTCGCTTTCCCCTTGCTTTTCGAGGGAATGGCCGAAAAATCATCGATGGGCAGATCGACGGTCCGGCTCTCGAAGGGCCTGTGTTGGTAGGGAACGATCTCGACGTGCGGATAGGCTATCTGCACCCTGTCGTCCTCGAAGATCCTCTCCAGTATGGTGGATGTGATCCTGGACCTGACCTCCCTTCTCCTGTGGGCGGGGCAGAAGTAGACCGCGTACAGCCGAACGGAGAAGTCACCTAGCGTAAGAAGCACCCTGGGCTCCTCGGTCATCATCTCCTTCATGTCGCTGAACTCGTACTTGTCCCTGACGTATGTGGAGTACTTCCGCATGAAGTTCCCCGCCACTTCCTCCGTCGCGCCCAAGACATGCTGCTGAGCGGCGGCGATATCGCTCTCGTACGTGACCTTCACCTCCACCTCGTCCCAGATGAGCTTCGTGTGCTTGGTGTAGTTGAAGACGTTCTCTTCGAGAATGAGGCTGTTCGGAATGGAGACGTGCCGCCCGGTGAACGTGTCCCCGCTCATCCACCCGCGGAACTCTCGGACGGTGGTGTTCATTATCGATATGTTCGTAACGTATCCCCTGACGTCGTTCATCTTGATCCTGTCGCCCAGCTTGTATATCCCCCTGTACACGAGGACGGCCCAGCCGACGATGTTCAGCAGGGGCTTCTGAAGGACGTATATCGCCGCCGCACTGATCAGACCGAGGCTCAGGAGACCGGTTCCCTGCGGGCCGCCGGCGACGACCCACACAATCGCCCCGAGCGCGACGAACCAGGCGATGTAGCTGAGGATCTGGAAGATCGCGGCCGCATCAGCTTCCGATTTCGTTTTGTGGGAAAACGCCCTGACAAAGAGGGGCTCGACGAGGTCAAGCCAGACCTTCGTGACGATGATTATCAGGATGGCGATGAAGAGCGGTGCGTACTCTCCGAGGGCCAGGTCGAACGGAAGATAACTCGGCACTATGGAGTAGCTCATCAGGAGAAGGTACAACGTGGCTGCCATGGTGAAAATGAGAACCACGGTTAGCCATCTTTTCTTCTTTCGAGCTGGCATCCTACGGAAAAAGCCCCAGGAAACTATTTAGACGTTGGTTCACGGTTATCAATGAAGAGAACAGGGGGCTACTTCACCCTCGCCAGTCTCAGCGCGTTGAGAATGACGCCGAGAGATACGCCCATGTCTCCTATCGCGACCGCCATCCAGAGGGTCACGAGGCCGGGGAAGACGAGCACCGCGAACATCAGCTTGACTCCAATGGCCGCTACGATGTTGCTCCTGACCACCCGCATGGTCCTCCTTCCGAGATTCAGCAGATAGGGCACCTTGGAGAGATCGTCTCCAAGCAGAGCGACGTCCGCGACCTCCAGCGCCGAATCGGAGCCCGCCGCTCCCATGGCTATTCCAAGGTCCGCTGCCGCCAGTGCGGGGGCATCGTTGACAGCATCGCCCACCATGGCGACCTTCCTTCCGCCTCTCGACATGGCTTCAATGGCGCTGACCTTCTCTTCGGGCATAAGATTCGCACGGAAGTCATCGATTCCCAACTGCCCAGCGATCCTTCTGGCCACGGTCTCGTTGTCCCCCGTGAGCATCACCAGGTCATGCTTCCCGCTCGATTGGAGCCTGAACATCGCGTCTCTCGCCGAAGGCCTGACACGGTCAGCCAACGCAAGCACGCCGAGCGGCTTGTCCTCCTTGCCCACGAACACGGTTGTCTTTCCCTGCCTCTCTAAGGAGCGTCTCTCCTCCGCGAGCGGGTTCGAAGCGGTCCTGAACAGCCTGTCCGATCCGATCAGGTACGGTTCCCCGCCGATCTTCCCCTTAAGCCCCTTTCCTGGAATCGACTGGAAGCTCTCAACGCATTCCAAGGGAACGCCCTCCTTCCCCGCCAACTCCGCGATTGCCAGCCCGAGCGGGTGCTCAGAGAGACATTCCAGTGAAGCAGCCACGCGAAGGACATCTGCGCGTGAGTGACCGCCGAGCGGGATCACATCGGTGACCTCCATTTTGCCCTCGGTCAGCGTTCCCGTCTTGTCGAATGCTATCGTGTCGATCTCCTCGAGCCTCTCCACGTATGCCCCTCCCTTGATGAGCACACCATTCCTCGCCGCACTGGTGATGCTCGACGCCATTGATACGGGAGTGGATATCGCCAACGCGCAAGGGCACGAGATCAGCAGCAGGAGCAGGGCCTTGTAGAACCACACGTCGAACGGTTGGCCCAGGAGGGTTGGTATCGCGGCTACCGCCACAGCCATGAGGAGGACGGCGGGCGTGTAGTACTTCGCGAATCTGTCGATGAATCGGGCGGTCTGTGATTTCTTGTCCGCTGCCGATTCCACGAGCTGGATTATCCTCGATAGCGCCGTGTCGGAGGACTCCTTCGCGACGGTGATCTCGATCCTTCCTTCTCGGTTCACGGTTCCCGCGAAGACCTCATCGCCGACTCCCTTCTGTACTGGAACCGATTCCCCGGTAACGGGCGACTGGTCTATGGTCGAGTCCCCCGCCTGTATGATGCCGTCAACGCTGACCTGTTCGCCTGGCTTGACGAGGACGATTTCTCCCACTGTGATGTTGCCGACTCTTGCGCGAACGAAGGCCCCGCCCCGCTTGACGTTCGCCATCCTAGGCTTCAGGTCCACGAGCGATCTGAGCGAGTCCCTGGTCCTTTCCACCGAGTAGTCCTCCAGAAGCTCGGCGAGCGAGAAGAGGAAGAGGATTGCGGCTCCCTCGGCGAAGGCATCTATCAGCACAGCGCCCAGAGCTCCAACGACCATGAGGCCGTCCATCACGAAGCTCTTGTTCGCGATTGCCGTCACCATTCGTCTTGCCGGGAAGTACCCGCCGAGGATTATCGCAGTGACGAACAGGGACTCCGAGAGCGTCACTCGCTGGAAGCCCAGATTCAAGACCCCGGGATCCTGACTAGTGATGGCAAGGAGCAGTCCGACCGCCAGGAACGACCCGGAGAGCAGAGCGAGGACGAACTCCCTGTTGGACAGGGAGAAGACCCTCTCGCCTTCCACCTCCTCCTTGAGAAACCCGTAACCGAGTCGTCTGATTGTTCGCTGGATCTCCTCCAGCGACACCTTGTCCGTGTCATACTCGATCTCCATGCT
>JAGMCJ010000240.1 GCA_023129265.1 Thermoplasmata archaeon
TGTTAAATGATTTTAGGATACCACAGCCTGGGAATATCCCTGCGCCGATTACACCTGATCATGGGTAGTCACGATTCGTTGGCGGAGGGCTGCATGGCGATGTCCTGCTGGCGGGGTGCCTCCCGGGCGAGGAGAACTACTGCCCGCGGTGCGGCGCGCTCGTGCTCACGGCGGAATGCTCACCTGTACACACTCTTCCTGTGCCCGATTCTCAACACGAGAACGCCGTCCTCGGTCCTCGCATAGATCACTCGATAATCGCCGATGCGGAGCTTCAGCAATCCCTTGAATCGGGCCTTGAGAGGTTCACCGCAGTCAGGATCGGCCCTCAAAGCGTCCTCCAGCTCCTTCAGGACCCGCCCCGCCTCCTTCTTGTCAAGCCTCCTCAGGTCCTTGGCGACGGAGGACTTGTAATCGACTCTATGGGCCAAGGCGTTCCCTCAGCTCCTTGCCCGAGATTATCCTGTCGTCCTTGTCCGTCAGCCTCTCTAGCGCGATGAGATAGTCGCTGTACTCTCGGAGGTACTCGCTGATGGCCTTCTTGATGATGTAGGTCCTCGAGCGGTCCGTCATCTCGGCGAGCGCATCGACCTCTTGCAGGACGTCTTCTGGCAGGCGGATGGAGATAGCTGTTGACATGAATATACCGTAGTAGTATATCGCGCTACTAGTACTTCAATGTATTACAAGCGCATACTAGCCCGAGGAGAGCTACAATCCTCTGTACGCCTCCCGCCTGTGCGAGATTCTGGCCACCCAGATGACCTCGTCCGCGAACTCGAAAACGACCCGATAGTCCCCGATCCGAAGCCTGAAGAGCTCCTTCTCCGATCTCAGCTTCCTGACATCCAGTTTGGATCCGGGCTTGCCGAACTCATTCGAGAGGTCCCGGAGCCTCGCCTTTATGAGCTCTCTCGTGTCGTCCGGAAGCCTGTTCAACCTCTTGACGGCCTTGGGGTGAACCACTACCTCGTAGCTCATTCCAACTCATCCAGCGGAATGAACTTCTCCTTCTCCTCCAGGCGCCTGTGGACTTCCCGCATGTACAGCTCGCGGTCCACGATCTCCATCATCCGAGACACTATGTGATCGTACGTCTCGCCCTTCCTTCCGTACGTCTTGAGCTTGTCCCTGGTGGATTCCGAGAGGGCTATGGTCGTGGCCATGATATAATGATTATATCGGTTATAGTACTTATGCCTTCCTGACGCTCTTGCAGGTCTGGACATGATGGCGAGGAGAGCTGCCCGCGGTGCGGCGCGCCCGTGTTCACACTGCCTGGACAAGACCAAGAGAACTTACATGTAGCTGCAGACTCATCTATTGACGTATGGCAAAGACAGCAGACGTCGAGATGGTTTCCATCCCGAGGCATTTCTACGAGAGCCTGCTCGAGACCCTCGAGGTCCTCTCGGACAAGTCGGAGATCGAGAGCATAATGAGGGGCATCCAGGACATCAGGAAGAAGCGGACGTACTCCGAAGAGGACTTCCTGGAGATGTACGAGGACCTGGTGTGAGGGCTGTCTGATGTCTCGGTCCCGACTCGGCTAAGTGGGATTCCACGGCGACGAAGATGTACGTGTAGGGCGGCTCTTCAAGAAGGCGAAGAAATCCACGGGCTCATCTTTTCCGGACTTAGAGGACGCTTTCGATGCTCACCGCGGTCCTCGGACTGCACCTGCTACGGCGATGACCCCGCCCAGGATCAGCAGCCCCAGACCTGGAATCCACAGCGGTTCCACGAGTCCCAGCCTGGAGCATGATTCTGTGTCCGTCTCCGGCTCTTCGCAGGGACCGTTCTGATCGCTCGGATTGCTCTGAGAGTACTCGTTGGACACCCACCATTCCCCCAAGACACCGCCGATCATTAGAATGGCGCCCAATGCAGTTACGATAATCCAAGCCGCAGTCAGCCTTGACATGGTTCCGCGGGGGGATAACGACTCATCTTCTAAAAGGCTATTGGCCTGGGAATATCCCTGTGTTATCCCGAAATCTCTTA
>JAGMCJ010000241.1 GCA_023129265.1 Thermoplasmata archaeon
GCGTTCACGAGCGCCAAGACGGGGAAGAACGTTGAGAAAGCGTTCACCGAGCTGGCGGACTGGATTCTGTCCCGCGGGAAGGGGAAAATAGCCGTCGCTCCGAGAAGCGATATCTCCCTTCGGGAACGATAGCGCAGAGCGTCGTGTCATTGTCCTGACGAAGGACATATTGAGCATCGAGCGGAAGGAGGAGTGTCACGAGCGAAATCCGTATCGAGACGTTCGAACCCGTGGAAGCTGCCCGACTCCACGCTTTCAGTGATACGCGTGAGGACGATGCGTGGAACAAGGTCAATGCATGGGCGGAACGACCCTGGGCCGGGGATATTCGGTTGATCCTCTTGGACTTAGCAGAGAAGGCGAAGGTTGGGACTGCCTCCTACCCACGTGCCCAACACGAAGCAGGCGATCAGAATCGACCAAGCGCCGTGTTGCTTCGAGACTGTGAGAGTGAAGACACCGCGCACACCGCCTTCCTTGGACATGGCTCAGACCTTGAGAATGACAGGACGCTTGCCGATTGCTATGCCAATGACGGCATTAATGCTTCTCAGGAGATACCGTCGTACGCAGATGATGACAGACGTTTCCACGTCCTATGCCTAAAGCAGCTTCTGAACACGCCGGACGAGGTCGTCTGGAGCGAATGGCTTCGTTATGTAGTCGTCCACGCCCATCTCGTTCAGAGCTCTCTCCTCATCTTCTGGATGAGCCATGACGGTGAGCATCGCCACCGGGATGTCCTTGGTTCTTGGGTTCTCCTTCAGCTTCTCGAAGACCGTCCATCCATCCATCCTTGGCATCTTGACGTCCAGCAGAACCAGGTCCGGGTTCACTTCCTCTATCGTGTCGAGACATTCGATGCCGTCGTTGGCCTTGGAGACTTCGTATCCCTCCACCTCCAGTATCATTCCCACGAGATTGAGGACGTTCTTCTCGTCGTCGACAATCATCACCTTCTTCCTAGACATCCAGATCCTCCTCGCCTTGGCCAAGGCCAGACATTCTGTGTTCCTCCCATCGGAAACCTGGCAATCGAAGACTACCTGGCCCCCTCGATGCACTGTTCTCTGAAAGTGTAGCGCAAGCGAAAGAATCCTGCGCCTTCGCGCGTAATCACATCAACTCCTCTTTAATCTTTCTCAAATGTGTTTCGGACGAGGAGAAGACTCCGTTTCCCGCGATTCGGAAAAAGGGTTCACCAAGGTCGAACCATGGGTCCAGACGTGAACCTGAACTCTCTGAGGCGTTCTCAAAACCCTGTCTTACGAGCAGTTGGCTTCTGCGGAGGGTGGGTGTCCTGTCCGCTCTCCCTGGCAAGCGGTATCTCCAGCATCAGTCTCTCACGCCGCAAGAACATGACTCCCTCTTGTTTGTCAAGCCTGTAGAGATCGACGGATTGTTTGTCGGGACCCAGGACGTTCTGGAACGTATAGCGTTTCAGGATGCCGTAGGAATGCAGCCTTTTCACACGCCTGTGGCATTCTGCCACCGGAATGCCCAGATTCCTTGCCAGCTCGGTGACCGATCTGCTTCGCCTCCACAGGGCCATGAGGATGTTGCGGTCGGACCTGTCGAGGTCCATCGGGCGCGATCGAATGGCGTCGTTCTTTCCGTGCCTCTCCCGCTTCTGGGCGGGTGGGACCTCGTGGCCTGGTTCAGGGGCCTCCTCCCTCTCCCGCAACATATCAATGAGGTACTGCTCAAACGCCTCCCGAAGGGCGTTATGCGCGACCTTTGAGAATCCAAGCGACTGGAGGATGGTCCCGGTCTCGAACCAGGCGTCCGCCAGTTCGGGATCGAGTTCCAGTGCCCTCTTCAGAGCTGCCAGCGCTCCGGGTCTGTCCCCGCACGTGTGGAGCGTCTTCCCCTCGTCAACCCACAACGATTCGTCCTTGGGGTTGAGCCTCGTGGCCCTCTCAATGCACTCTGTCGCGTCCTCACCTCTTCCCATCATCGAGTAAATCCGCCCCTTTTCCTTCCACGCCCTCCAATAGTCCCGGTCAGTTTCAAGGACTTTGTCGTAGTAGAGGAGTGCGACTTCAAGATCCCCAGCAAGGACACGCTCATTGGCCTTCTGCATGAGCTCCTCCTTGCTAGACGCTTTTGCCCTAGGACTCTCGAAAGCTGGGGTGACTGTCATCTCAGAGGCCCTCTCGGGCTCCCTCTCGCCCCGCTCCCTGGGCGCTGTTGACTCCGTTTTCCTAGACGTCCTGCCTCTGAGGAGCGTCTCAATATCCGCTCTCCTCTTCTTGCTCCACTTATGGTCGGGATCGATCTCCAGCGCCTTTTCGAAGCAACCAGAGGCCTCCTCATATCTGTCCATGATATAGAGCAGGGTTCCTTTGTGGTACCACGCATCCAAGAAGTTTGGGTCGGCCTCTGTTGCCTTGTCGTACAGCCTGAGGGCCTCCTCGGTGTTCCCGCTGTATCTCTGCATGTTCGCCTCCAGAAGGTAGTCATCTCTGTGTAGCTCATTGTCTGAGAGCCGTTCGGAGGCCGCTCCGAGGCTCGACTGGTCTCGATCGTCGGTTCCGCGTATTTCTGGTATCCCGGCATCTTCTGAGAGGACGGGGTCAGTGTCAAGCTGCTTGCTCTCCTCCAGAGGCCCATCAGATGCGCTGGCTCTGGTATGACTGTTGAGTTCCTTCAACGCCTGTCCCCTCCCATACCAGGCATCTGAGAAGTTCGGGTCGACCTCCATCGCCCTCTCATAGCATGTCAGGGCCTCTTTGTACTTCTTGAGCTTCAGGAGGGTCTCTCCTTTCTGGAACCACAGTCTTTCGTCTCTGCTGTCAAGCTCGGTTGCCCTTGTATAGCATTCGAGGGCCTCCTGAAACCGGCTCAATCGTATCAGCGCTTTCCCTTTGGCATCCCAGGCCTTCAGATGAAAAGGGTCGAGCCAGGTGACTCTCGCGAAGGCTTCAACAGACTTCTCGTGCTCTCCCGTCTTCGCCAGTAGCGAGCCCAGGCCATACCAAAGGCTCTTGTCATTCGGGTTCTTCTCGATTTCGCTCTCGTACCACTCCCGGGGGCTCTTCTTCTTGACATCTTCAGGAACTGCCTCTCTAATCGTGACGAGAAGCTGGGACAAAAAGCACAGCCACTCAGATGAGAATAGACGTATCTTGGGCTGCTTTGAAGAGTCAAACGGAGACATTCGCACCCACTTCTCCGTCAGATTCGAGGTCAACCTTCGCGCCTCTCGATTCAGAAGTTCTCCTTGCAGAGATAACCTCTGAGTGGTGTGGGGACTTCTGAACCATTCTGTTGTCCAATGGATAGCTGGGGAATAAAGTTTCTCTCGGTATTATCACCTATGGAAATAGCGGCACAACCTACTTGTATCACATCCACATCGAACACCATAGGTCGCATAGGGAGAAGAGACAATGACGAGTCAAATGGCTGTTGCACACAGTCCAGAGTCCGATGAGAGTTATTCCACGGCACCGAAAGGGTTCCAGGGAATCGACACAATAGATGCAAGAATCCTGATGTTCACCTATGAGAGCCCCCGGAGGTTGCTGACCATTGCGACCATCTTGGGGATTCCTCTCGGGGAGTGTTCCGGAAGGATCAAAAGGCTCATTCTCTTGAACTTGCTTGGATCGTTTCGGCTGTCCCTCAATCCGCCGAATCCTGAGAAGAAGAGGCTCGTTTACGATTTCCACTACGCGAACACGGGGCTTGTCAGTATAGTCGTCAAAGGGAACAGGCACCAGGTCCGAGTCTCTCTAGCCGAGTCTGGCGAGAATATACTCGTGACGCCTCGACTACCTCGATAGAGAACGCCCAACCCTCTCGGTCCGCGAAGGGCCCTGGAATCTCAGTCGATGCCGACGGCCGTCTTTATCGTTGGATGGAATCCCGATGACAGTCTCGCGCGCTCTTCGATTGCAGGCCAGTTCCTGCAGACGTGAGGAAGGAAGAAATCCTTTGTGTATATCCCCTTTGCACTTAGCGCCTGGACGAGCAGTGATTCACCCTGCTGCATGACCTGAATGCACACATCGGTCGAGTCCTTGCACTGGGCGACCGTTTCGTTGTCATGCGAATCCAATGTCAGGCAGAAGTAGCCCAGTGAGCCTCGATGCTCGAGGAAAGGAACGAGTTCCTTCAGTATGTATG
>JAGMCJ010000242.1 GCA_023129265.1 Thermoplasmata archaeon
TCATCTCCCTTTTGTCCGGAGGCATCGATTCTCCGGTCGCGACGTACCTGATGCTGCGAAGAGGCGATCGGTGCTTGGCTCTCCACTTTGACAACCAACCCTTCACCGACGAGAGCCAATTGGGGAAGGCAAAGGACCTGGTGAGGTGCTTAGAGGAGTATTCCAGTGAGAGGATCCCCTTATACATCGTTCCTCACGGAAAGACGCAGATTGAGTTTGCGCGACATGCCATACGGAGATTCGGGTGCGTCTTCTGCAGAAGAATGATGTTCCGCATCGGTGAGAGGATTGCCGGAAAGGAGGGGTGTGAAGCGTTGGTCACTGGCGAATCCCTCGGTCAGGTCGCTTCACAGACGCTTCCGAATATCGGCGTCGAGGAGGAAGCGGTCGACATCCCCATCCTGAGGCCGCTCATCGGATTCGACAAGCTGGAGATAGAGAGAATCGCCAAGGAGATCGGCACGTACGAGATCTCAATCAGACCCGGGCTATGCTGCACGATTGTTCCAGATAGGCCCGCGACGGTCTCGAACGTCGAAAGGATCAGAGAGGAAGAGAAGAAGGTGAGTGTCGAAGAGCTCGTCGAGAACGCGCTGGCAGAAGTGGAGGTTCCATGACCTATTACCTTCTGGAGCCTTGCGGGACATCCGCAGGTTTCATGTCGACACTGGAGGGGGAAGTCAGGCTGGACCTCAGGAGAACGGCCTCCCTCCTCAGAGACGCGGACTACGAAGTCACTGAAGTCGGACCTCTCCTCGTTGTCAAGAAGGAAGTCGAACTCACGCTGTACCGGAATGGCAAGATCATCGCAAAAACGAACGACAGGGAGGAGGCGGAGAAGTCGGTGAGCGAGATCTACTCCCTCATTCTTCAGGAGCGCGGTGAGACTCGATGAAAGCTGTGCTGGACTCCTCGGCCCTCCTCGTGGGCAAGTATCCAGAAATGGACGAGATGCTCACAACGCCCGACGTCCTCCGAGAACTGAAGAAAAAGGGAATGACGTCCGAGCTACGCTCCTTCATCGAAGTGAAGGTCAGGGTCGCTTCACCGTCGGAGGAGGGAATGGGACGGGTGATGGAAGCATCCCTGGAAAGCGGCGATTCCGAGAGGCTGTCACAGACAGACATGGGACTCCTGGCGCTCGCGTTGGACGAGAAAGCGACCATCCTCACCGACGACTACTCGATTCAGAACCTCGCGAGGGTCCTGGGAATTCACTACAAGGGAGTCATGTTTCCGGAAATCACCAAGAGAGTGTCGTGGCGGTATCGATGTGAGGGCTGCGGAAGGAGATACGAGGACCACTCTGAAGTCTGCGAAGTTTGCGGTTCTAGGTTGAGAACCTACAGGAAGGAAGAGGAGGACATAGAAAAGCAGAAGTAGTCGTTGGACTTGGTGAGGGCTAGGCTTAGAGAGCGCAAGGGTCTGAAGACATGAGACTCACATTCGTGTGGCAGGACTGTGTTGTGGTTGGGAGCAACGGTACGAATCTGATCACCAATCCTTGCTTTCCCAGAACGCAGAAGGTCGTCAGCCTTGACGATCTTCCCCGCCTCGATGGAATAATCGTAACGCATCCTGGAGTGGACACACTCTCATGGCAGGTCCTGGAGCCAGTGAGAAGGACCATTCC
>JAGMCJ010000243.1 GCA_023129265.1 Thermoplasmata archaeon
CAGGGCGGGCTCACCGAAGACCACGGCATGTTCGCCAAACAGGATGAGCTTCCCGGGAGCGGAGCAAACAACCATCGGGTCGCCAACCGCTCATGGAGACTTAAGATTTGTGCACTGCTGTGAGTGAGAAAAACCTCAGAACGGCCCGCCAGAAATCGCCACGAGGACCGCTAGCCACTTCGGAATACGACTTCAGAGCTCCCTCTTCACGGTTATGGGGATGACGCCCTTATCGAATTCCACCTCAGCGATCTCGATCGGATCGGGTTCCCCCTTCGGCAGGCTGATAATCACAGGTGCGCCCATGTCGATTTGGAGGGCCCTCGCCCCGATGATCCTCGCCTTCTCAAACCTCGTGTACTTGATGGGCTCCTTCATATGAGTTCCTCCTCCCTCAGCCGGCTCAGAATCCTTCTCAGGTGCTCCTCCCTAAGGTCTAGACTTTCCGACAACGCGTTCACCCTCATATCCTTTTCGTTGATTAGGTGGTAGAGGACCCTGCGTTCGTCGTAGTCGCTCGATATCTCCTCGACTGCAGAGTAGGCGACGTTTAGTGCCGCGTCCTTGAGCTTCAGCAATCCCGACCGTTTCTCGTCCAGCTCTTCCATCAGGCCGTCCATCTCGCGGGCGACCTCGGATACCTTCCCAAGCCTGGCCTTCGGATCGTCCTCTTCCAAGGCACCCTCGATGTCATCCTTGTACTGCACGAGGTCTCGCGGAATGGTCTCAGCGCCAGCCAGGGAACGGAACTCCGTACTGAAAACACTGGGGCCAACGTCGATCGTCAGTGAGAGATGCATGACGTTGCAGTAGTTCTTCCTCTCGGGCCCGCCCAGAGTGCTTGGTTCCCTATCGCACTTCACCAGTCCGTACTTCTCCAGTATCTGAAGGTGCTTGGTGACGGCCTGCTGGCTGACGCGTAGCTCTCTGGAAAGCTGAAGGGGGTAGTGCCTCTCCCTTGCGATTATGGCGAGTATCCTCCTTCGCAACGGGTTCTCCAGGACCATCATTAACTCGTCAAGGGTCGGCTCGGTCATGTGGTCCTATTCCACCTTGACTCGCTTTCCCTTGGGCCCTTTCTGCTTGGCCAGCGGTATCACTACCTCGAGGACCCCGTTGTGGTACGTCGCCTTGGCATTCTCAGAGTCCACCCCTTGCGGGAGCTCCACTTCCTTCGTATAGGTCCTTTCCTCGGTCTTGGCAGAGATTGTCACTCGGTCGTCGGAGACCTTCAGGTCGATGTCGTTCTTCTTGACACCGGGCATCTCAAAGGTCACCGCGATCTCCTTTTTCGCAGCGATTACGTCCGTTACCGGCTCTCTGGCGGTGATCTGAGGCCTTTCCGCGGCCTTCTGAGCTCCGAAACCTGGCCACATCCTCGTGTTGCCGAATTCCCGTATTTCGGGCTTTCCATCAGGTCCCACCTTAAGGGAGAATCCATACACGAATGGCCCGCCCTTTCCCGGAGCAGGGAAATCCCCCTTGGCCATCTGCCTCATCATCCTGTTCATCTGCTCACCGAATCGCCTCATGTCCTCCTCGACGTCCAAGAACATATCATCGAAGTCCTCGTCGAATAACCAGGACCCCCACCAGTCGTCTCGTCTCTTTCTTCTCCAGCTCATCATATGCCTCCTTTCGATATTGCTACACTATCTTGTTAACCCTGTGTTAACAACTCTGCATGCGCATATGCGCTTGAGTACAAGAGCTTTCGCAATGTGGAGCCGCAAAACATGACGCGCTTACTTCCCGTGTAATCGGAAAAAAGACCTGTTGAAAAGGTTCGAGACCGAACGCTGGAGACGCCCAAACAAGTTGCCCTGCTCGACCCGGTTTGCGTGGCCCGCCTCTGGGAGGGTGTCTTGCCCGTGCGCCGCGGAAGGGTTGCACTCAGGGCAGTCCTCAACGTTCGGATTGAACGGACAGTAGCACAGGGGACAAATCGAGATGTCTTCCTCCACTTCGTTCTCGGTCATTTTGTCCGCCATTCATGTTGACGTCTGAAAAGCCTTTCGATGTTATTGCTTTTTTTGATAATCGGATGAACCTGCCGTCTCTGACGAGGCGCTAGGAAGGGCTCAAAGCCCCTCCACTTCGTCAAAGCACCCGGCTATCTTCGTGCTCTCCTTGCTATCAAGAGTGTCCAGATTGAGGGACGCCATGAGAAATCCCCCGCGTCCTTCCAATGTACCCCTTACCCTCTTGAGGAATTCCGCGACCTCGTCTACGCTGTTAATCGCGATGAGAAAGTCAAATCCATCAATGAGAAAAACGGGGTTCTCATTCTCTGCAGCGAACGCCTCGATGACATCCACCATCTTGTCCAGGTCATCGGGGTTGATCGCATCCGTCCGACCTTCACTGTCGAGACTCCTGTACTCCACATCGTTCAGATCATACGCGCTCACAATCTGAGAGGTTGACCTACGAGTGATGCACAAGCCTAAATCGCCGT
>JAGMCJ010000244.1 GCA_023129265.1 Thermoplasmata archaeon
GTTAAGAGATTTCGGGATAACACACACGGATTCTCCGCGGGAAAGGTTTATGTAGGGTGTTGGAGTATCACTCGTTGCTTAGCTAAGCATCCCTCCACAACAGGGCCGTTCAGTCTCTCTCTGGACGGCCACTTTTTTTCTCCCATGAATTCTATTGGTTAATCGTGAAATCTCTGCAACGAGATCACACCGACCTGCTCGCGCGATACCGACTGCACGGCATCCGCTATAATGCCAGCCCCCTCGATCCGGGTCGTGAAAGGGATGTTGAGATCCACCGCGAGCCTTCTCATCATGTACCCGTCCCGCCTCGCACCGGACTCCTTCGAGGGCGTGTTAATCACGAGGTCAACCTTGCCGTCCCTCATCAGGCCTATCGCAGTCGGGCTCTTGCTCTCCCTTATCCTGTACACCGTCTCCGCCTCCACGCCAGCAGCTCTCAGGACGGACGAGGTCCCGCGGGTCGCGAATATCTTCCACCCCAGCCCGGTCAGCTTCCTGGCGATGGGGACAATCTTGGGCTTGTCCTCGTCCCTGACCGTGATGTACACGCTCCCCTTGGCTGGCAGGTCGTTTCCCGCCGCGACTATTGCCTTGTAGAACGCCAATCCGGGAGACCTGTCCATGCCCATCACTTCCCCTGTGGACTTCATCTCTGGACCGAGTATCGAATCGATGCCCTTCAACTTCTGGAACGGGAAGACGGGGGCCTTCACCGCCACCCCTGTCGTCTGGGCAACGCCCACATGACCGAGCTCCCTCAGGCTCCTGCCCACCATGACCCTCGTTGCTATCTTTGAGAGCGGAACACCGATCGCCTTGGAGACGTACGGGACGGACCTGCTCGCCCTCAAGTTGGCCTCCAGGACGTAGACGGTACCGTTCCTCACTGCGAGCTGGAGGTTGACGAGACCGATGACCCTGAGTGCCTTGCAGATCTCCTTCGTCATGCGGACTATGTCCTTTTGCACGCGCTTTGGCAGCGTATGCGGGGGAATGACGCACATCGCGTCGCCCGAGTGGACCCCCGCCTCCTCTATGTGCTCCTGTATGCCGGAGATGAAGACGTCCTTCCCATCCGAGACAGCGTCCACATCGACCTCGATTGCGTTGTCCAGGAACTTGTCCACTATCACCGGGTGGTCCTTCGTTATCTTCACCGCCTCCCTCATGAAGCTCCGAAGCTCGTCCTCGTCGTGGACTATCTCCATGCCCCGCCCGCCAAGGACATAGCTCGGCCTCACGAGGACGGGATAGCCCATCTTCCGAGCGATGTCTTTGACCTCGTCGAAGGAGAACCCCGTGGCGGCGTCCGGCTGCGTAATCCCCATCTTTTTCATGAGGGCACGGAAGAGCTCCCTGTCCTCGCTTATGTTCACGTCCTTCGGTGAAGTGCCCATGATCTTCGTCTTCAGCCCGCTCTTCTTCAGGTAGTCCTCCAAGGGAATGGCGAGGTTCACGGAGGTCTGTCCGCCGAACTGGAGGATGACCCCGTTGGGCTCCTCCTTCTCCACCACGTTGATGACGTCCTCGAGCGTGAGTGGCTCGAAGAAGAGCCTGTCCGAGATGTCATAGTCCGTCGAGACAGTCTCCGGGTTGTTGTTCATTATGACCGCCGTAATCCCCTCTTCCCTCAGCGCCATTATCGCCTGCACGCAGCAGGTGTCGAACTCGATCCCCTGCCCTATCCTGATGGGCCCACTCCCGATCACCAGGACCTTGTCCTTCTTGAGCAGGCTCAGCTCGCACTCGCTGTCGTGTGTCGAATAGAAGTAGGGCGTCGCCGCTTGGAACTCTCCCCCGCACGTGTCGACCATCTTGTACGTGGCCGCGCCTCTTCTCCTGCGGACCTTCCTCTCTGAAGTACCTGAGAACCGCGCTATCGCCTTGTCGCTGAACCCGAGCTTCTTCGCCTCGGAGATGGTCTCGACCTTCCCCTTGCGGAGACGCGATTCCATCCTCACGATGTTCCTGATTTTTTGGACAAAGAAATCGTCCCACTTCGTGAGCTCCAGGATCCTCTTCACGGGGATCCGCCTTCTCAGCGCCTCCGCGATGGCGAAGAGACGTTTGTCCGTCGGGTTGCCGAGCTCCTCCTCCAACTCCTCCCTGCTCATGTCGAGTCCTTCGAACCCGTCCAGTCCAATGTCCAGGGACCGCACGGCCTTGAGGATCGACTCCTCCATGCATCTCCCGATGGCCATCACTTCGCCCGTCGACTTCATCTGCGTTCCTATGTGCGGGTCCGCTGAGCTGAACTTGTCGAAGGGCCAGCGCGGGATCTTGGTGACCACGTAGTCGAGCGTCGGCTCGAAGGCGGCGTACGTCCTCCCCGTGACGGGGTTCTTGATTCTGTCAAGCGTCATCCCGAGGGCTATCTTCGCCGCGACCTTCGCTATCGGATAGCCCGTCGCTTTGGAGGCGAGCGCTGAGGATCGCGAGACGCGCGGGTTCACCTCGATGACCCTGTAGTCGCTCGTTCCCGGGCTCACGGCGAACTGGATGTTGCAGCCCCCTTCGATGTCCAGTCCCCTGATTATCTTGAGCGCCGATGTCCTGAGCATCTGGTGCTCCCTGTCCGTGAGCGTTTGGGCGGGCGCCACGACGATGCTCTCTCCCGTGTGGAATCCCATCGGGTCGAAGTTCTCCAT
>JAGMCJ010000245.1 GCA_023129265.1 Thermoplasmata archaeon
TGTGTTTTGGAGTATTTCATGGTTTCCGTTGCTGGACAGAGAGGGTCGTCCAAAGGAGGCTTGCCTCCCTCTTAGTGCGTTAAGCTTGATTCGTTGTGGGCATTGTCATGGATCAACGCGTACCCATTCTTTCAACTGGAATTCTGAAAACCTTGGGATTGCCGAGAAACCTGGCGTATTCCTTTCTATCGCCAGTCTTTGATGTTGCCCATGTTTGGATGAGGACTAGACCGGAGATTTCCCCGAGGATTCATGCTAGTCCAGCAAGTGTAGTCTCCTTCTCCATTAAGACCCTACTCTACGTTCCACTTGTGGGTGATGTCGAAGCTGACAGACATATCCGATCGCAACCGCAGAATCAGAGACAGAAGCTACGACAGGTTGGGCGAATTCGGGAAAGAAGAGATATTGAGAATCCACAGGAAATGCTCCAAGGCAGGGAGAACATGGACCGACAAGATCAGAGACGAAGGATTCATTGATTTCTTGATGTATGAGTTCGAGAGGCGGGTTGAAAGGAGAGATGATGTGTTCTCGATAGCAGCGTTCGTTATGCATTACGTCATCGATAAGCACCCCTTCTGGCGTAAGCCACAGATCTGCTTTCGAGCTCTCTGATGTGGTCTTGAGAGCATTTGGGTACAAGATACGCGCATTGACGGACGAGAAGATCGCATTTGTGAGGTCCATTGACTCGAAGGGACTGTCGGAAAACGATGTCGAGAGATGGCTGAGAAGAAGAGCAGCAAAGGATATCGACTAGGACAACGCCTCTAGCATCTCCCAATTCTCTTCGAGAGAACGTGACAGCGTCTCTTCGAACCACGCCTCAAACTCCTCTCTGGTCATCTTTCTTTGCCTCTCCTTTGACATCCTGTCACTCCCTATCGTATTCCATGACCCTGGCCGTATTAAATGCTTTTCTTCAGAAAAGCCGGGCTGTGACTTGCATTTGACATCTCAGAGTGGTTTCGTCTCCACCCGAGTGATCTGCGTTGGATTGATAGAACCAGGACGAACTCCTGCTCAGAATCACCAGAGAACCCGGCCCATTCCTTTCTATCTCGCTGGATTGATTTGAATCTCACTGCCCCGCTTGGCTCCGAGGTCCGCGGCGGCGCTCCCTCGATTGGCCGCGACCTCCAGGAAACCGCTGCTCGAGATGGTCAGCAACACGCCCCTATCGTCCAATTGCGAGTACGTTGCCAAGAACGGTACAGTCACGCGCTTCCCGGCGATCCTCATCTCCGTCTTCTGGCCGAAGGTGTACTTCTCCAGGACGACCTCGGCGGGAATGTTGGTGATCAGGTTTCCGAATGAGTCCACGTGAAGGACCCTGCCCTTGAGCTCCTTGCCCCGTGCCCTGTAGATGCCGAAGTCCATGTCCACCCATTCATCCAGGACCTTTCCGATCTCCTCAGGGTCCACACCGAGACTGATGTGGGCCGCCACGGGTGCGAAGACGTCCCTGCCGTGGAACGTCGAGGACACGCTCTTGAGCATGTATTCCGGGTTCTCGATCTCGATCACCCTCTTGAGCCCCAGCTTTCTCGCGGCCGGAATGAGAAGCCCGTTGTCCGGTCCAACGAGGTAGTGGTCATCGCACTCCACTATTATGCCCTTCCTGTCGGTGCCCACCTCGGGGTCAATCACTCCGACGTGAACGCCCTCTCGGAAGTAGGGAAGCGCACTGTAGAGGACGTACGCGCCCTGCTCGATGTCCTGAGGCTGGACCGTGTGGGAGACATCCAGTATTCGCGCGTCCTCGGCGATGGAGAGAATGACGCCCTTCATCGTCGCAACGTACTCTCCTGGCCCGAAGTCGGTGGTGAGCGTGATCAGGTTCACCTTCAGGGCTATGCAGGGAGCGATATTCAACCTTTCGCTGGCCTCGGTGCTGCGAGCGTCATTTCCCCATAAAGCTTAAGAAACAGCCTGCAATCTGTCATCCGTGGAAGACTTCGAGGACAGGGTCACCGGACTCAAGGAGCAGAACGACGTCGTGCTTCTCGCGCACAACTACCAGAGACCGGAGGTCCAGGATGTCGCCGACTTCCTTGGGGACTCGTTCGACCTCGCGAAGCGGGCATCGAAGGTCTCCCAGCAGAACATAGTCTTCTGCGGCGTGGACTTCATGGCGGAGTCCGCCAAGATACTCAGTCCCGGGAAGCGGGTCGTTCATCCGATCAGCCCGCCAAACCTCGTGGCCAAGTGCCCCATGGCGGGCATGGTGGACGTGGAGGGGCTCGAGTCGCTGAAGAGAGAACACCCGGACGCGGTGGTCGTCTCCTACGTGAACACTACAGCGGACGTGAAGGCCATCTCGGACGTGTGCTGCACCTCCGCCAACGCCGTCAAGATCGTCTCCAGCCTCCCGGAGGAGAAGGTGATATTCGTTCCCGATACGAACCTGGGGCTGTACGTGAAGAGGTTCGTGACGGACAAGGAGCTGATTCTCTGGCCGGGTTACTGCCGGACGCACGTGTGGATAACGGCGGAGGAGATCGAGAAGCTCAAGGCGCAGCACCCTGACGCCGAGGTCATTGTTCACCCGGAGTGCACGCCCGACGTCATAGACCTCGCCGACACGGTCGGTTCGACGCAGGGAATGGTGAATCGCGTCAAGGAATCGGACGGCAGGGAGTTCATCATCGGAACGGAGAAGGGGCTCGTCTACAGGCTCAAGAAGGAGAACCCGGACAAGGAGTTCTACTACGCGGAAAGGGCGGTGTGCCCGAACATGAAGGAGATTACGCCGAAGAACGTCTTGAGGTCGATGGAGACCCTGGGACCGGAAGTGGTCCTCGACGAGGACATTATCGAGCGGGCCAGAATGCCGCTTGAGAAAATGGTGGCGATCGGAAGATAGGAATAGTTAGACCTCGGAGAGCGTCTTCTTTATCTTCTCCAGGTCCCTCGTCTTTCTCGCAATCTCCTTTTCCCTGGCTTGGAGGCTCTTCTCCTTCCTCGCGAGGGCTTTCTCCCTAGACTTCAGCCTCTTTCCCGCATCCTCTCTCTCCTTGCCGATGGACATCCTCTCCTTTTCGAGCGCCTCGCTCGCCTCCCGGAGCTTCTCTCTTTCTTCCTCGAGCCTCTCCAGCTCATCCTTGAGACTGGCTTCATCCTCGTCCAGCATGATTGAGCGGGCTTCGACCTCTTTCAGCCTGTGGTCCACGGCTTCCTTCTCCGAGGCCAACGAGGCCTGCATGACAGTGAGCTCGTCCTCCCTCTCATCGAG
>JAGMCJ010000246.1 GCA_023129265.1 Thermoplasmata archaeon
CATCTGCACGAAACGGACCTGGAAAAGCTGGGCGCAACCGAGGGAACGAGACTGGCTACGAGACGAAGCACATAATGGAGGAGAAACCCTCCATTTTTTCATTTTTCGAGAGAAACGCATTGTCTCTTGAATCTATGAAGAGAATATCTTCTCTATGAATCGATTCACTACCACCTGGAAGCTGCGATTTCAGAATGTCCTTCCTGTTTGAGCAAGGGAGCTGCTTGTCTTCTGAGCTTCAACGTTGATTGTGCGATGCGTTTCCTGTCGCAACCGTGCTACAAGAGCCCGCACCTGCCGAGGGCCTCTTCGACCGAATCAACCGCCCGATCTAGATCCTCCGTGTTCTTTGCGCCCGTGAGAACCATCTTGCCCGAGCCGAAGAGCAGACAGACTATCTTGGGATCCTCCAACCTGAGAACCAGCCCGGGGAACTGCTCCGGCTCGTACTCCACGTCCAAGTCAAGTGAGATGGTAATGTTGTTGAGGTTCAACTCAGTGCCGAGATCGCACACGGCCACGATGTTCTGAACTGCTATCTCCGGATGCCGTTCAACGGGCATTCCAGCCTCCAGCAGTTTGCCAGCTACGATGTCCACGGACTCTCGAACATCATCGAGGCTCTTCCCTCCAGTGCATACGACCTTGCCAGTCTTGAACAGGAGAAGAGCGGTCTTCGGCTTCTTCATGCGATAGACCAATCCTGGGAATCTCTCGGACTCGTACTGTGAGCCTTCGAGTATCGATACGACCGCGTGCAGATCAAGGCTGTCGGCGAACTGCGTGGATGCGACTATGTTCTGCACTTCCGCCTTCTTCGGAGTTCCGCCCACACTCCAGCATAGCTACGGGCACGAAAAGCCTTTCGCAACGGTTAAGGTTCGACGGAAGATATGTCATACGCGGAGCGAAAGAGAACGGCTACGATGGTACCCAGGTCTTGCGGTGCGGGAGTCTGTCGTGAAGCGTGTCGCTCCCGAGGACGGAGGAGAGGGAGATGAAAAGGGACAGGGTCAACGGCATCATAGACAAGGCACTGGTCAGCATGCTGGAGAGAGGAATCAGGAAGTTCACGGCCAACGACGTTCAGGCAGAGACGATCGAGTTGGGCTACAGCACTGAGCCCAGCAGGCCCTACATCAACCTCCGCCTGAGGGGATATTCCGAGTCCGACTTGGTTAACCTGGTGGCCAACGTGCCCATGGTCTGGGAATTCGCCGAGAATCGCGACAGGATCCTCAAGAACATCTCGTGATGGATGGGACGTGCAAGGAAACCATGAGAGGGGCGCTGGGCTTGTCCGCGAACGATGGGATGATACCTGGAGCGAACGAGAGCGCTCGCGAGCACCATGAACACGACGTACATCCCGATGAATCCCTGACACCTCGATCCGCATGATAGCCAGGACTCTATGTCAAGGTGTACAGCATCCCCATCGACAGCAGATGGGCCTTGAAGCCCCTATCCCTCTTGTGGAGCCCGATCGCGCCCGCGATGAGGTTTCTTGTAATCACTCCCGCGGCGATGTGCATGCGCATCGGCTCCGTCTTCTCAGACATCGACCCTGCGGGTGGGAAATCGTTTCGGGGGAAGGAATGACCGACTTCCCTGTGGACCACGACAAATCGGGCAACCAACGTGAAGGCAAAGGAAAAATAGTCTGACATCTTTCAAGAACCAGAAGTGGGGAGGAACCACCATGGAAGAAGCGATGTCGAATTTCCATTTCAGATTCATGTCCTTCGGCTACGAGTTCCGAGACTTCTTCTCGCCCCGCGAGAATATCTTGAAAGAGGCTGGGATAGAACCGGGGTTTCACGTACTCGACTATGGCTGCGGGCCTGGGAGTTACGTGACCCCTCTTGCTGAATTGGTGGGCGAATCGGGGAAGATCTACGCCTTGGATATCCATCCACTTGCGATTCAGGAGATCCAGACCATCGCTTCAAGAAAGGCACTGAACAATGTGGTGACCATTCGCTCCGACTGTAAGACTGGATTGAGGGACAACAGCGTGGATGCAGTCCTGTTGTACGATACCTTTCACGCGTTGAGTGACCCGAACAGTGTATTGGAGGAGTTGCATCGAGTATTGAAGTCGAATGGACTCCTGTCCTTCAGTGATCATCACATGAAGGAGAATGAGATACTCGCGAAGGTAACACGAAGAGGATTGTTCAGTCTATCGAGAAGAGGCAAGAAGACACATAGGTTCCTGAAAGAGGAATGGCTTCCAGGAGACGTCAAATCCTGATCGTCAAGGTTTTGTTGTCCTTTTCGAAGTGCGACCCTCTCACTCAACGGTGATTGTCCAGATCGTGTCCGCCTCCACCCTCACCCAGTACGCATATCCCGCCTGAAGCGATTCCGCGTCTCCGAGAACCCTCAGGGAGTTCGGAAGCGCAGAAGGGTCGAACCCCTCAACCCTGTGTATTCATCTCGCAGGCGACACAAAGAGCTTCTGATGTGTGAGCTGGCAACATCGTTGCCTCTGTACGCGGGTGCGAAGGAACTCCACGGTTTCCCACAGGACGATTG
>JAGMCJ010000247.1 GCA_023129265.1 Thermoplasmata archaeon
ATTCGCTGCTGCACTTCTTCCATACTACATCTCTAGAATCGGAACACCCATGAAAAGGACTCTTTCCGTGGTCCTCTTCCTCCTTCCGATGGTTCTTTCCCTCATAGGACTCTATTTGCTGTCAGAAGAAGGACTGTTCAAGTATTTCGGTGAGACTTCTGGATGGGGTGGTGTTTGGTCCTTCAGCCACATTCTCACAGTCGCGGTCGGGAACGACGTGCTTGGGCCTCTGAAGATCTCTTGGATGTTCACGGGTTTCTTTCTGGGTTTGATTCTTGCAATGTACGTTTCCCTTTGGATCAGGAAGAACGAGGAGAATGAGACGATAGTCTTCTGGTTCAAGGCTGTAGTGTTCATCTACGCGGTCTACTGGGGACTGATGATATTGGATGCATGGTCACTGCGTCCAACTGGCACGAACATCTTTCCTTTCGTCCTAGCTCTGGTGATCTACTCTCTCCTAGCTGGCTTTGTCCTGGTGAGGTACAAGAACGCCATCTTCCCGAAGTCACTACAATCAGGATGCACGGAGAAAACCCTCATCATCATGACTCTTGCCATTACACTGTTCTGTCTAGGCCTCCCGAACTATGCGCCCTGGTACACCATCTGGTTTCTGCCCTTCTTGCTCTCCATCAGGACCGACAAGATCAGACTGACCCTCCTTCTCTTCTCGGTGTGGCGCATAATGGGTGTGGGCATATCCATACTCCCCGGCTTCCCACCGATAAACTGACTCACCCTGATTGAGAAGTTCCCTCTGCACGTTTCCTGCCGTGTTCCCTCCAGAACCTGATGAAGTCTCTCAATGTGATGAAGATGACAGTATAGGATTTGATGTAGGACTTGCCCCCAACACGGGGATAGTGCTTGATGTCGATCTCCGCTATCGAATACCCCTTGAGATGTGCGAGAGGAAGTATGAATCTGTGAAGGCCCATATATCCGTCTGGGTGAAAACCCATGCCCATTGCGGCTTCCTTTGTGATTGCCTTGAAGCCGCTGTTTTGGTCCTTCACGCGTAGTCCAATCAACCACTGAATGATGACCTTGTTGTACACGTTAGAAATGAGCCGTCTGATCCAAGTGTCGGTTCTGTCATATCGATAGCCAGTAACCACGTCGAAACCTTCACCGATCTTCTCCAAGAACCTGGGGATTTCCCTAGGCTCGTACTGACGGTCCCCATCCATTATGATTATCACTTCTTCCGTAGCGTGTCTGAGCCCCGTTTCGATTGTCCATGAGCGCCCCTTGTTGCGGGGGTGATGCAGAGTTCTGACGATCGCATGTTTCTCGGAAAGCTCGTCGCATATCCTTCCAGAACCGTCCGTGCTCCCGTCATCCACCAGGAGGATCTCTCCGTCCAAGCCACATTCTTCATAGGCGGTCAGGATCTCGTCCGCTTGCTTCTCAACGTTCTCCTCTTCGTTGTATATCAGGACCACGGTGCTGCATCGCATGCCATCAACAATTCGGGGATTCTATTCTTCTGACTTGGATGATTTCGCTACGTCTACCGGCAGGAGTTCCTCTTCTTCCGCCCTTCTCACCTTTCTCGCATTTCTGAATAGAATGGCGACACCAAAGGGAACAAGGATCCAGATGGATGTGAAGGTCATGAGCAAACCAGCGGTCGTCGCGAGAGAGAGACTCACACCAGATGCACCGAAAACCATCGCTATGAGTGCGGCGTTGAAGGTTCCACCCGGCACGATGGAACCTAGCAGAGTAGCTAGAGTGGAAGCTATTAGCACAAAACCTACGAACGGGACAGATTCAGGGGACAGGGCGAACATCACAAGAAACACCCTGGCGGCCTCATTCAACCATATGATGACTGTTAGGCAGAAGGTCGTGGCAACTGACTTCTTGGACCTGAGAATGGATTTGAAGCCCTCGCTGAAACTGGAAATGGTGTCACTGGCAGCTTTCTCCCATTTGAGAGAGGGCCTCCTTGCCATCCTGGATGCGACCCTCACGAACCAATGACTCAGTCTCTCGAGCGCGGCCAGGTGAAGGGCGAGATAGACCACGGCGACGAAGAGGAGAACGACCAAGAGTATGAAGACGGCGATGGCCAAGCCGCCTGCCAAAGGCAGGAGTGATACTATGAGAGCGAGACCGATGACTCCGAATATGGACAGAACGAGCAAGTCCATTATCCTCTCAGTGAAGACCGTAGCCAATCCACTTCCAAAAGGAAGACCGGTTTTCTCCCTAATCATATAGGCCCGGACGGGCTCCCCAGCAATTCTTCCGGGCGTGACGCTACTGACCGAAAGACCGACAACAGCGAAGGAGAGTGCTGTTCTGAAGGGTGCCTTGATGTCCGACAGGTTCAAGAGAAGATACCAGCGAAAACCCTTCACGAGAACATTGCAGAAATAGAGAAGAAGCACGAGCCCAAGGATTCCCAGGCTGGCTTCAGACAATATGTCAAGAAGTCTCCTCGGATCGGCCACCCAGAGCATCCCGACGAGCAAGACAATGGACAGGATGCCGACGATAACCGTCCTGAGGCTGATGCCCCTGGCATCCTCTCTTGGAGGTGTCCCTTTCTCGCCCGACGGATCCGATGATTCCCTATTCGTCATTCCTCTCTACCCTTTCCCTGCGGTGCCTAATCTCTCAGGTCATATTTGAGGTCGCAATGAGAATGGTGATTGCTGATGCATCTGAGAAGAGAACCGATAGACACAACCTCACAGTCTCGGCCATCGGAAGCGAAATGATAGGATGTTAGTACTAAATACTTGCGCAACGGGTTGAAAGGGGACGAAGCCCGCCCTCAGTGTCTTGAAGAACCTCCCTGGAGTCCTCAAAGGGACATTGCCGCTAGAGTGATGATATGCCCACGTTCACACTAATCCATGAGAGCTACACCAGCAGACAGCACGTGAAGGGCGACCTGTACGTGTACTAATATGGAGTGAAGAATGTCGCTGTGAGGCTCAGAATAACCCTTTTATATCAACCTCACATCTGTGTCTAGCAGTCCATTTGAGTTCCATCTCATGGAGGAGGTTGTGACATGGAGCAAGAGCATATTGTTCAGGCAAAGAATCTTCACAAGGTGTATGAGACTGGCGAACTGAAAGTCCACGCTCTTCGAGGAGTGGACATCGAGATCGAGAGGGGCGAGATGATTTCGATAATGGGTCCTTCCGGCTGCGGTAAGACCACGCTCCTGAACTGCCTCTCGGGCATCGATGACCCGACGCAGGGAGAGGTGATTATCGAGGGAACGTCCCTGGCGGACCTATCGGACAACGAGAAGACGGAGTACAGGGCTAAGAGAATCGGATTCGTGTTCCAGGCCTACAACCTGTTTCCCGTGCTGACGGCTGCGGAGAACGTGGAGATGCCTCTCCTCCTTGGCGGGGTCAGGCTGCGAGAGGCGAGGAAGAGGGCACTCAAGGCGCTGAAGCACGTGGGTCTGGAGGATTCCGAAACGAAGCTGCCTTCAGAGCTGTCCGGCGGTGAGCAGCAGAGGGTGGCGATCGCCCGAGCGCTGGTCAACGACCCCGCCATAGTGTTCGGGGACGAGCTCACGGGAAACCTTGACACGGAGACGTCAGATCAGGTGATGGACCTTATCCACGAGATGAATCGAAGGAACAAACAGACCTTCGTAATCGTGACGCACGACCCGAAAGTCGGAGATATGGCACATCGCGTTCTCAAGTTCAGGGACGGCACTGTCGAAAAGGAATACAGGCCTATCGGATGATGGTTGGTATCATGAACGGAACGATGTCTCTTGTCATCTTCGTCCTGGTAATCTTCGGCGTGGTCTTCCTCATCGGCTTCAGCAAGAGGGCCCTGTTCAGGATGGCTCTCAGAAACCTGTGGAGGAGAAAGACAAACATCGCGGTGGTGACGGCCGGACTGCTCATCGGCACGGCCATAATAACATCTTCGTTCGTTATCGGGGACACGTTCGGATACATATTCAAGAGCGTTGTCTACGAGGAGCTGGATAGGACCGATGAGCTCGTAGGCGCGTTGGGCGGGAGGACGGGTGCCTACGCGTATTTCCCCTCCTCGTACTATCAGAACCTGAGCGATGCGAGAGATGCGGGGAATCTCACGAGCATCGACGGCCTGGCACCTGCGATACTCGAATCTGCGCCTGTTCTGGACACGCTGACGTCCCTTTCGGAGGCGAGCGTGAACATCATGGGCATCGACGCGAGGGCAGATGCGGAATTCGGCTTCTTTCACGAGGTGGACGGGGATCGCATCACAGGCGAGACTGTGTTCCTGCAGCCGAATGCTACGATCATCAACGAGCGATTGGCCAAGCAACTGGACGCGGAGCCGGGGCACATCGTTCTCATACACTACACGGTCTACATCAATGAGACCATCCCCGATCCCAGGGTCAAGTCCCTTACAGTGGCATCTATCGTGAAGAACGTCGGCAAAGCGAATTTCCTCTGGGGAGAGAACCTCTTCATCACGCTTGACCTGGCCCAGGAGATGTTCGAGAAACCTGGGATGATAAACCTGATCAGAGTCTCGAACGAGGGAGGAGTGGAGACCGGCGTGGCGAGGACGGATTCCGCCAAAGAGGAGATCGAGGCCGTAATAGGCACGAAGGATGAGAACCCCTTCGGCCTGGAGGTCATGACGATAAAGAGGGACAACATCGACATCGCTGAAGAGGGAAGCCAAGCCATTTCCGAGCTGTTCACGATCATGAGCACGTTCGCCATAATCGCTGGCGTCATTCTAATCGTGAACATATTCGTGATGCTGGCCGAAGAGAGGAAATCCGAGATGGGCACGGCCAGGGCCCTGGGCATGAAGAGAAGGCATCTTGTCTTGTCCTACGTTCTAGAGGGATCGGTCTACGCTCTTCTTGCGGCCTTCCTCGGAGCCTTCGCGGGTCTGGGGATTGCCTATCTGATGATTCTGGCATTCGCACAGATCTTCGGGGCGGCAGGGCTCGCTATTCCCTTCTATTTTGAGGCGGATAGCCTTATTCTCGGCTTCAGCCTGGGCGCATTGATAACCTTCATGACGGTGGTACTGTCGTCCTGGGTTGTCAGCAAGCTGAACATCGTGCGAGCCATCCGAGGCATTCCAGAGCCTTCGTTGGCGAGGCCCACGAGGAGGTTCGTAGTGATGGGAGGCCTCCTTGTCGCTCTGGGGGTCTTGCTGACCTACGCGGGAGTGGTGCAGCTTTCACAAGCCTATTTCATGACCGGCCCCTGCATCCTCCTCCTGGGAGGTGCGATGGTGGTCTCCAAGCGGTGGGGGACCAGAGTTCCCATCACCGTCGCGAGTCTTGGGTCGATTGTCTGGATCCTTCTCCCCGTGGATCTGATTGAGGGCATGACGGGCGGGATGGAGATGTTCATCTTGAGCGGGGTGTTCCTCGTTCTCTCGGCCGTCCTCTTGGTGATGGCCAATTCGCACGCGTTGGTCAACTTCATCTCGAGACTCAACGCCGGGAGAAAGGATGCTCTTCCAGTGGTCCGCATGGCCCTTTCATATCCGATGAAGAAGAAGTTCAGGACAGGGATGACGCTCGTGATGTTTGCGCTCATCATCTTCACGGTTACCGTGATCGCCATGATATCCAGTTTCCAGGCCAACTTCGTTGAGGGCACCTACGAGGACCAGTCTGGCGCTTATGACATAATCGGGACTGCCAACTACATGACTCCGATAGCGAACATATCGGGAACGATCCAGTCCTCCTCGATACTGGCCAACAGATTCGACGAGGTGGGGACAATGACGACGGCCTTCACTACTGCCTACAACGCGGGGGACGGAGAGAATGCCACGTTCCACGTGAGGGTCTACGGTGCGAATGACGATTTCCTTGACTCCAATGACTTCACCTTCCATTCGATTTCGGCTGATTATGACGGTCCTGACGATGTCTGGGATGCCGTTCGAACGAACTCCTCGTTGATCGTACTGGATGCGAGCGGAATGCTGGTCATTCAGGGCTATGCGCCGGAACTCATGAACGTGCTGCAAGCCGAGGTGGACGACACGGTAGTCGTTGACACACCGCTCGGACCGTCCGAAAAGCAGGTCATAGGCACACTCAACGAGTTCTACTTCTTCCAGGGCATGATCACATCAGAAGTCTTTTCGCAGGACCAGTTCGGACCGCAGCTACCCGTCCTCTTCTTCTTCAAAGGGACCGACTCTGGGAGTTCGAACATCAGGTCTCTCGCCAAAGACTTGGAAAAGGAATTCGTCGGTTCCGGATTGCAGACCACGGTCATCTGGGACTTCCTCGCAGAGCAGCTAAGAACGCAGAGCGCCATCATGAACCTCATCCAGGTCTACCTGGGTATGGGTCTTGTTGTCGGCATCGCTGGTCTAGCGATAGTGGCGATCCGAAGCGTCGTTGAGCGCAGACAGGAGATTGGCGTGATGAGAGCCATTGGCTACAAGAGAAGAATGGTCATGAGGGTCTTCCTGATGGAAATATCCTTCATCTCTCTTCTGGGCATCATTGCCGGCATCGTTCTTGGCGTGGCTCTCTCATTCCACATATACAGAGGGTTCTTTGGCGCCACCGCAGAGTTCACGCACTTCCTCAGCCTGATTCCAATTGTGAACCTCCTCGCCATCGCCGTCATCGCATTCGTTCTGACATTGCTTCTGACGATCTCTTCCGCTTTCAAGGCCGCGAAGATCGTGCCAGCCGAGGCTTTGAGGTTCAAGGAGTGAGCTGTCTCTGACGATGCCTTTGCTCAATGAGAACGCCGCTTCTTCCCTCCACGGAACGCCCGCAATCAGGTCTTTCATAGAAAAACTATTAGGACAACATTCGAGATTAGTCCAGAGAACACGGAACCAGGGCGATCAACCAACACAGTGGATTGTAGATTCGCCTGTAGATGTTGAGTCGTGAGTTGAAAAGATGACCTTGAGAATACTGTTCGTCGAGCCGCCGAAAGACTACTGGTTCCTCATGGGGGAGTATCTTCCCCCGCCCACGGGACTGCTCGTGCTGGCAGCATACCTGGAAAGGGAGCTGCCCGATGTGGAAATCGACGTCCTCGATTGCCAGGCAGAGAGAAAGGACTGGAAGGACGTCGAGAGGCGCATCGAATCGCTCGCTCCGCACGTCGTTGCGGCCTCGGGATTCACGGCCAACGCATATGCCTGTGCGAGGATCGCGGAGGCAGCGAAGAAGGTAAGCCCG
>JAGMCJ010000248.1 GCA_023129265.1 Thermoplasmata archaeon
GGCCCATGGTCAGTCTCTTTGAGGATAATGGTGTCACGCCTCTCGGAGCAACCATCAACATACCAGCAGGAGGCACGTTCGACTTCGTTGCAACTGCGACGGTGCCACCTAGTGCGGACGTGGGACTCTACGAAGGTGCAATCCATCTGACCAACGGGGCCGATGTCACGACAATCCCGATCGTGATAAATGTGGCTCACGAGGGTTCCACGAACTTCCAGTTCGGCGGAAGTACGACTTCGGATACGCTGTACGATAACAACGCTCTCAGAGGCTACGGAGGCGCGTATGACCTGAGGTACTACTTCTTCGACGTTGCTGACACCTTCGTGCTCAAGGAGGGCATGAGGTTCATAGTCGACATAGACAGTGATGGCAACAACACCTACGCCGACATACGTCATCTCGGTCAGGAACTTGAGGAAGGTTCTCCCGGCCTTGGTGACTACGTCTTCTCCCGACTGAATGAAAGCAGATACGGTCCGTTTGTGGTGGCTGAGACAGATGTCGGGGCCCCGGGATACTTCAAGAAGACGCCCGATTGGAATGGAACCGGAAACGGACTGTTCAAGGGCCTCAGCGCTGGTCCTGGTCTGAATGTCCTCATTGTGCAAACAATCACCGTCGAAGGCGAGGAAGCCGCTGATGTCATGTCTGGGGAGACGGGCCTTCTGAGCATGACGCCGTATCCGCTCGACTTCTCCACGAACCAGCTGCAAGGTTCCTATGGAACGGTCTTGTCGACGACTATACCGTGGCTACCCAATCCAGATCCCTTCCACGAGTTCTATGGAAAGCCGGTGGGCGTTACCGTTGCTGCCACAACCGTTCACGAGTTCCTTGACATACCGGTAGAATTCGATGACCCAGAGCCCTACACATCAGGCGAAGTAACTTTCGAAGAATACCTTGCTAGTTCGCAGAATACCATGCTTTGGGACGTCGATCCTTCAGTTATGCAAGTCGAGTTTCACCTTTTGGGGCACGCTGACTGCTGCCCAGATATGGACCTCGGGATATTCCTGGATGCAAACGGCGATAACAAGGCTCAAGCCGATGAATTCGTCGAGCAATGCGCCGACGCTGATGCAGACGAGACTGTGACGTTGCTCTTTCCAACACCAGGAAGATACATCATCAAGATGGCTGGCTTCGAAGTCTGGAGAGTCGGTTCCCTTGCGGACATGATAATCACGGAGCTCAAGGTCGGACCATCCCCATTCGGTGTTACATACACAGCGGACATCATCCCAGCCTATTCCAGTGAGGTTCTCAATCTTACATGGGACCTCCCGGAGGATACCACTGTAGAAGGCCCGATTAAGGCAGCATTCTTCGCATCCCCAGGAAATGCCCCGGTATCGCTGACCCTTCTCGTTCCTGTTGAAATAAGGTACGACACCACTCCTCCTGAGGTTCCGCAGACGCTTCCAGCGGATGGTTCAGTAACATCAGATAGCACGCCCGCGATACTAGCAGGCTTCTCTGACAGCAGCGGGGAGATAGACTCGACGTCGATAGGCCTATGGTTGGATGGCGTCGACATAACATCCATGTCGGTGGTCTCAGTGACGTTCGACTCTGATCTCGGCGGCTATGCAATTGGGACCGTTAGCTACATCCCGAGTGCACCTCTTGCTGATGGGATGCACACCGTCAAGACGCAGGTTGGGGACTCCGCGGGCAATCTGGAGGAGTTCACTTGGCAGTTCTACGTAGATACAAGCGCACCCCTGCTTGAAATCGATTACCCATCAACGGACGTCACCATTCCGATAAACTACACTACGATAACTGGAGCCACCGAGCCTGAGGCAACTGTTGTAGTTTGCGGCGTGGAGGTGCCAGTAAACTCCGACGGTTCCTTCTCTGGTTTGTGTTACGAGTTGCTAGAGGGGCCCGAGCCCAATATACTTACCATTCGCGCCGAAGATCCATCTGGCAACACTGCTATCGTGACAAGACTCGTAACGGTTGACACACATCCGCCCGTACTGGAATACCTGATTACATCTGAGCCACAGACCCACCCAACAAACGCAGAATCCGTCACGGTCTCTGGAAAGTTCAACGAGACCGTGGAGCTGACTGTCGCCGGGAGGATTGTTCCCGTGAACTGGGACGGCACCTTTGAAATCACCATACCCCTGGAAGAAGGGACGAACACCATTGAAATTAATGCCGTTGATGCTGCAGGCCACGCGTTCTACAGCAACGATACCGTCATAGTCAGAGACACGGTTGCTCCCATTCTGACGGTCTCTATTCCTGAGAATAACGTTGACCCACTGACTGGAGAAGCTTTGGTCGCGATAATAAACGTCACAGGAACGGTCTCAAGCGATGTACAAATGGTTACAGTCAATGGCCTTTCAGTAGTCCCGTCGAACGGAGCATTCAGCAAGGAGGTCACACTAAGCTACGGAGCGAACGAGATTACAGTCAAAGCAACGGACGTGGCGGGGAATACTGCCACGGAGGCTTTGTCCGTCACGTGGTCTCCAGCGTTCGAGGTTATCAAGCAGACGTGGACGACGGTGATTCTCTTGGCCCTTGCCATTGTCCTCCTGATAGTTGGCCTCCTCATCGGGCTCATGATAGGAAGGAAGCCCATGATTGAGGAAGAGGTGTTCGAGGAGGAGATCCCGCCTGAGGAGGAGGTCGTAGAGGAAGTCCCGGAGGAAGAGGAGATGCCAATAGAAGAGGAGCCTCTGGAGGAGGAGGAGGCTTTGGAGGAGATTGAGATGCCGGAGGAGCCTCCCGCTGAGGAGCCTCCCCCAGAGGAAGGCCCTCCTGAAGAGCCACCTGAGGAAACAACGCTCCCAGAGGAGGGTGAGCCATGAGGGCCCTGGCATGTGTATTGGCGATGCTCTTCGTCTTCAGCTTCGCTGCCTCTGCCTTTGCCGCGACTCCAGAGGAACTCTCTGGAATGTATGGAGGAGACTTCCGAGTTGCCGTGAAGGACACCACTCTCGATCTGAACCCCAACAATGAATCAGATGAAGCCAGTCTGCACGTGATAGACCTTCTCTATGATTCCCTGGGACGTCTCGACCCGGTCACGCTTCAGGTTGTGCCCTGGGTTGCGGAGAGCTGGTCGGTAGACACAGGAGATCAGACAGTGAGCGTTGTCCTGAGAACCGATGTCCTGTGGCACGATGACGACTCTCCGGTTGATGCGTATGACGTCGAACACACCTATGATGGCTATGACGTGAACGTGGTCTCTGCTACGGAGGTTTCCTTTGACTTCTCTGGCGGAGGCGGAGGGAAGTTCATGACAGAGGGACTCCAGAAGCCGCTTGTGAAGCTCGGCGAAACCACCCCAAGTGAGGGATGTGGCCCGTTCAGGCTGATCAGCGCCCCCGAGGACAAGAAAAGCGTAACCATCGGAGCCTACGACGGATACTTCAACGGACGGCCCTACCTCGACAGCATAACATTCAGTGTCAAAGAGAACATAAGTGAGGCGGCAGAGGACTTAATCAAAAACGAAACCGATTTCATCGGATGGACCCTCGGATTTACTGATCCGACAGACAAGCACAATGTGAGCGGTCACCCAACCTCCATAATCAATGAGACGCACCTCGCCGTTTCAATGGGTCACGGGCTCGAGTACCTCTTCATTGCCTTCAATCCAATCGACGAGCTAACATCTCTCGACCTCAGAAGGACACTGGCCATGGCCATAAACAAGGAGGTCTATCTAACGGTGCAGCCAAACACAAGGATAGTCCACTCGCCGATGAGCCCCTTCAATGAACCCTGGTACAATCAGTCGATAGTGGAGTACAATGCAGGATACTACTTCGATGAGGCAGGGAATCCGGCCACCAACCCGCTGCCAGCACTCGCCGAGCTTGGAAAGCTGAACTACACTGATAGAGATGGTGATGGACTGAGGGAGAAGCCAGATGGCAGTGTGCTCCGAATGACGATGCTTGGACCCTCCCAATCGGTGGACTTGATAAAATCGAACCTTGCCCTCAACTACGAGGGAATGCTCACAAGCTTGGGACTTAATGTTACGCTGAACACGACTGCCACGGACTTTGACATCTATCTCGCCGCAGACAAGCTTCCGTTGGAACCGGCTGCCATAAGGGAGATTCCCATGCTCGCTGGTTACGTTGTACTGTATCCGGAGATAATGGCGGCACTCGATGCAGCGGACGACGAGTTGGACGTGGCAACCAGACAGATGTACGTCCACAAGGCCCTCGGACTGATCTCAGAGTTGGTCCCGTTTGCTCCAATCACCTCATACGATGCGATTGAGGCGTACAACAGAACGACCTTTGAGGGATGGGTGAGCATGGTAGGAGGAATCAACAACTTCTGGTCCTTCACCAACCTTCACAAGATGCAGGAAGGCACGCTCTCGGTGACTGTGTCAACTATAGACCCCTCGGTGGAATCTGGCGGTAACGTTACCGTAATCGTCCGCGTACTCGATCAGAGTGAATCGAGCGTACAAGGGGTGAACGTCGAGCTCTCTGCGAGTATCGGGATCTTGGTATCCCCGAACGGAACGACGGACTCACTTGGCCAGTATGAAACTGAATACGTTGCCCCAGACATTCCGAACTCGATGGACATAATGATTGAGGCGACAGCGTTCCTCTGGGGATATGGTGGTTCCACAGGCGGTGTCCAGATTGCCGTGCATCCGGCCGACAACCCGCTGGAGGTCGTCGTCTCAAGGCAGACGTCCATAATCGACTCAGGCCAGGTGACAACAGTCAGTGCTGTCATCACGGACAGGGACGGTCTCGGTGTTCCCAATTGTACCGTGCACATGACCGTGGACCTGGGCGGCGCAACGCTCGGAATTCTCAATGAGGTGGCCGATGGACAGTGGTCGGCCACCTTCGAGGGAAACGTTACGGTCGACACGAACTTCAGGGTCACCGCTCTAGTGCAGAAGGAAGGATGTCAAGAAGGAAGCGCTTTCACCAACGTCCTGGTGAGAGGCTGGGGTGGCGTTCAACCCGCAGAAATCGAGAAGACTGAGTCCATTCCTGACGTCGGCGTGCTAGCGATGATCTCGGTGACCCTCGTGGCACTGCTGGTGATAGCGTACAGAAGAAGGGAGCACTAGTCTCCCACTCTTCCTTTTCTTTTTGCACAACAAATATATTGGGAAAGCCAATCCATCACGCGTGCTAGTGGCAATCTCAGGGACCCCGGGCGTTGGCAAGAGTTCGGCGTGCAGAATGCTCGCTGAGAGAGGACACAGAATTCTCGACCTCAACAGGCATGCCAAGGAGAGAGGACTCGTTCTGGGAAGGGATGACGCCAGGGAAGCCGCCATAATCGACACGGACAAGCTGAACGAGTTCGTGAAGTCCCTCCAGGATGACCTGGTGTTCCTCGACGGACATCTCTCTCACCTTCTCGACGTTGACATCTCAATCGTCCTGAGGTGCAATCCCAACGTGCTCAGGCAGAGGCTCGCCTCCTTGGATTGGAACGAGCGGAAGATCGCGGAGAACGTGGAAGCGGAGGCAATTGATGTCATCCTTGTGGAATCGCTCGAGAACCATCCGGAGACGTTCGAGATCGACACGACGGAGAGGGAGCCAGAGAACGTCGCAGAGGTCATACTGAGCGTAGTCGATGGAGAGGCCTCGGACATGCGGGCGGGAAGCGTTGACTGGAGCGAGGTGATCATGAGTTGGTACTAGACGCCAAGAGGGACAAGGCGGATTTCCTGCTCCTTCCGCTAGCCAGAAGGATGAAGAGGATCAGCCCCAATACCATCACGGTTTACGCCTTCCTCTGCGCCGTTTTTGCGGGAGCGTTCTTCTTCATGCACGAGCCAGAGAGCATGCGCCTTGTGTATCTCTTCGTGGCCCTCGTGTTCCTTTCCCTGAATGCCCTCCTCGATGCGCTGGATGGGCGGGTCGCAAAGCTCTGGGAAAAGGAATCCAAGCGGGGTGACTTCCTCGATCACCTGATGGACAGATATGCGGATATCTTCATCATCGGCGGGATTGCGCTTTCACCATACTGCAACGTGTTCTTGGGGTTCATAGCCCTTCTCGGCGTGCTCATGACGAGCTATGTTGGCACGCAGGCTGAGGCGACCGGCACGGGAAGGATCTACGCGGGAATGATGGGAAGGGCTGACAGGCTTGTCGTGCTCATGGTCGCCGTCATTCTCCAGATGATGTTCGTGATGGTGGGAATCCTCGGAATAGGGATCGAGGGCTATTTCGACTTCACCGTACTGGAATACGCGATGATAATCATCGCAGTGCTTGGCCATGCCACGGCGATTCAGAGGGGCGTCCTGGCATGGAGAAAGATCTAGCCCCTCTTCCTGCCCTTGATGCGGTAGTAGTTCAACGGATGCTTTATTCTCTTGCAGAGGCCGTCCGGACCAGGACAGAGACCGTACGACTGCATTGTGCTGCATTCCGGCGGTGTGTACTCTGTCCCTGAAATCTCACCGCTTATGTGCCCGATCTGATACTTGGTCTTGCCTTCCTGGAAGTCCGGAGAGAGCGAGTAGAGTCTGAAAATGTCATCGGACGAGAGACCGATGTTGTGCAGGAAGGCGGTCAAGGCGAACCTTCCCGTGTGTGGGATGTGCTTTCCCAGCTGGATGGCCCGTATGAGGTCGCGCATGCACGGGGGTACCCGCGTGATCCTGATCCTCCCCATGTCCTCGACCTTGTGCTGCTCCTTCTTCTCCTCCGTGAGGTTGGCGATCTCCTCTATCTTGTCCCCCAAGGCATTGAGTATCTGGTCATTGACGGCGAGGGGGAGCTCGGATTCCATCCTCTTCTGGATGGCCTCCTTGAGGACTCTGATGAACCTGTCGCGACCCAGCCTGACGTATCCGTCTGCAAGGCGCTGATTGACAAGCTTCCAGTCCTTGCTCTTCATCTGCACGGAATACCTCAAATAGTCAGAGAAGTGAAGGAGAACAAGACCATCCATCCTGAAATCCATTCCCAGGTCCTTCGCCACAAGTGAGATGAAGTCGTTGTCTTTGGAGGTCATGTTCCTTCTCGCCTTCTCAGCCTCTGCGAGCGAGTACCTGCGTATGAGATAGGCATCGCCGACGCCAGAGACTATCATTCTGGCGATGGGGTAGGAGAGGAGCTCTCGAAGGTAATCCCCCTCGGTGCTCGTGTCGGGGATTCGCCCTTCTTCGAGTGCCCTTCTCACCCTGCTCATTCCGTCACGCCTGACCTCCTCGCGCGCTGGGTGCAGAAGAAGCTCCTCCAGGGTCGGCCCCTCGCTCCTGATGAACTCTGACGCGTCCTCGAGAAACGGATACTCTGCCATCGTTCTGAGTTCCACGATTTATGTACGTCCTCCCGTCATAAAAAGCTTGGTTCGGGAGACAGGTGAAAGTGTCAACGTCACATCCAGGAGCGCGCGACGCAAACTGAAGCCATTTATACCGACATAGTCTGCCCTTGTGAGTACAGAGACGCCGATGTCGCCGAGTTCGGGGCCTGTTTCTGTGCCCTCTTCGTATCGAAGGAGGTCCGTGAGGGGAAGGAGTTGGAGCCGGTTCCAGAGAGGCGGCAGATAGAGGCGATTGAGGAGGCGGAGAAGGCTACCGATCTGCTGGAGAAGGGGGAGATATCGATGCCCGAGCTCAAGACCGCATCCGCGCGGGACGTTCAAGTGTGGAGGTGCTCTGTCTGTGGCTATCTGTGTGCAAGGAAATACCCGCCGAACGTGTGCCCGATCTGCAAGGCACCCCGCGAGAGGTTCGAGGAATTCTCTCTTGGCTAGCGAAAAGCCGTTGGGGGGGGTCGAACCCCCGACCTACACCTTACCAAGGTGTCGCTATACCACTAAGCCACAACGGCGCGAGTTCCACTATCTTGTTTGAGTTATTAACAATTGCGATGTTTAAGTAGTGGTTCCACGTTTTGAACGGCAATGAAGAAGGAGATGACCAGCTTCGACATCATGGTCATGTCTGCTGAGCTCCAGAGGCTCATTGGCAGCTATGTCGAAAAGATCTACCAGCCTCAGACAAATCGTCTCCATTTCAGGTTCAACATCCCAGGCAGCGGCAAGGAGAACTTGATCGTTAATCTGGGAAAATGGGTCTACTTGGACCCCGCTGCCGAGCCTCCTGGAAAGGTTCTGTCATACGGTATGTTCCTGAGGAAATACCTCATCAACGGGAAGGTCATCCGAATCCAACAGCGCAAGTTCGACAGGATAGTCGAGTTCACGATCGACAGAAGGAGCGAGTTCCAACTGGTCCTTGAGATGTTCGGCAAGGGCAACGTAATTCTCATCAAGGACGGAATGATTCTTCAACCCCTCCACTCCAAGTCCTGGAGCGGGAGGGAACTACGAGCGCACAAGCAGTACAGCTTCCCGCCTGAGAGGACAGACGCACCGAGGCTGAGCCAGGAGGAGGTCCTCTCGATCATCACATCCTCCGAAAAGGACTTGGTCAGAGCCTTGGCGGTCGACGTGAATCTGGGAGGTGTGTATGCAGAGGAGCTGTGCCATCGCACGGGCATCGATAAGAATGCTCCCGCCAAGGATCTCGAGAAGGAGGCCGCGGACTCGCTGCTTGCCGCCTTGGCTGCACTCCTGGATGAGATCTCGCACCCGACTCCGACGGTCGTTTTCGACGAGAACGTTCCCGCGGACGTGGTTCCGATCAGGCTCAGAAAGTACGACGGTCTTCGGCAGGAAGAGCGGGAGACCCTCAGCGAGGCCATTTCGGAGTACCTCGCAGGCCAGCCCATGGAGATCAAGGATGAGCGGGTCGCGAAGCTGGAGAGAAGGAGAAGACAGCAGGAAGAGGCCCTGCAGAAGCACAAGGAGAAGGCCGTGGAATCCCATGAGATTG
>JAGMCJ010000249.1 GCA_023129265.1 Thermoplasmata archaeon
ACAGTCGGATGTAGTCGATTTCCCTTCCGACTCGACCGAACAGGATGTCCTTTTTGACCCCGTGAGCCAACCTAACGGCTCTGCTCACCTCTGGCCACATGCCCTTGTAGCTCGCCGGGAACGAATGGACCAAGTACTTCGCGTGATTGGTAGCCGGGTCCCCCTTGTAGGCACGGAAGTGCGCGCCGTACTTGAACCCCGTCTTGACGATGATTCCCCTCCCCTTCAGGTCCTCGTAGACCCTGAGCCTCATTCGGAAATCCGCCTGCACCTTCACAGCTTCCTTGAGGAACGTGGTCTGGGAAATCCTTCTCCCCGTTCTGCCGTTGATGACCCTGACGTCACCCCTCTTCATCAGGAACGCGGTCTCAATGAGCGATAGTTGAAGCCTACTTCCGATCAATCGTCCAAAGAACTCGCTCTCGTGGACCCTCCTGGCATCCTCGGGGTCCAGTATCATCACCCTGTCGCCGAAGAAGATTGCTTCAGCGGGGTGTTTGGCTTTCCTTCTCATTCCTCGCCCCTTCGGACTGATCTTGGAGACCTTGTAGTATGTCAGGTCGCCCTCCTCGTCCACGACCGCCGCGAGTAGCAGTTTCCGGGCCGCCACAGCTCTGTCCAGCAGGCCGATCAGACCCTTCAGATCAAAGACCGTCCTCTCGGAGAGCGCAATGACCCAGTACTTCGAGGATGCGCTCGGGGGACCTCCTCCCCTCGGATAGACGCGGAAATCTAGCGGGCCAACGCCCGACTTGACGACATATCCTCTCTTCCTAAGGTCTCTGTAGACAAGGTATCTGATTTCGAAATTGCTCTCCCTCTTGTGACCAAGGCGGATGAGTGTGTTGGCGCCAACCTTCTTCCTGCCCGTCTCCACCTCTATCCTTCCGCTCTCCACTAAGTAGAGACCCTCGATGAGCTCCAGCCTGAGGGAGCCTCCCGCCTGGGGTTTGCCGAAATAGCCCTTGTTGTATATCTGGCTGGCTTCTGCCTCGTCAAGGATTTCTATCTCCCCGTCCTTGAGAACAGCGCTCATCCTGGTCTCGATAGTGTCAGTCCTCTATAAACCTTGCCGGAACGGCGCTACCGATTTCATGCGAGCTGGCAAGGACTCAACGAGCCAAGACCCGCTTCCAAACAGCTGATTATCTTTATATAGAAGAGTCCACCTATTGAAATTGTGAACCGCCAGCAGATGATCGATGCAGCTCGGGAAATCCTGGCGAAGACCGGATTCTATCTCTCGCAGAGACTGGATACGCGGAGGATCAGTTTTGATTTCGTAGCCAGGCGGGACGACATGCTGCTGGTCACGAAAGTGCTTCTGAATGTCGATTCGATGAGGAGGAAGCGCTCTCAGGAGCTGAAGATAATCACGTCCTGTCTCGAGGGAACGCCTCTCCTATTGGCGGGGAGGAGCGGGGGCGGAAAACTGGAGGACGGGGCAATCTACTCCCGATTTGGAATCCCGATCCTTTCCCTCGGCACGTTCACGGACATCTTTGTCGAGGGCGTGCCGCCATTCATGTTCTCTGCACCGGGCGGCCTGTACGTGACGCTCGATGGGTCAATCATAAGAAGAGCAAGGGAGAAGAAGAGAATCTCTCTGGGAACACTGGCGGAGATTGCAGGCGTGTCCAGGCGGACAATCCAGATGTACGAGGACGGGATGAGCGCCACCGCGGACGTCGCGTTGAGGCTCGAGGAGTTCCTGGGGGAGCCTATAGTCCAGGCCGTGGACCCGTTCCACCTGAAACCGGATGCCGATGAGATCATGATGTCATGGAATCAGCTCGACCAGTTCGAGAGGGATGTCTTCGGTCATCTGTCCATGCTCGGTTACAGCATCGTGCCGACCATCAGATGCCCGTTCGATGCCGTGACCAGGGACAGGAAGGTGACTCTGCTCACGGGGCTGGAAAGAAGACAATCGGACCTTTCGACCAAGGCGAAGGTCGTAGCGAACATATCCAGCGTTGTCGAGAAGGACTCCGTCATTTTCGTCAGGCGACTCACTGTGAAG
>JAGMCJ010000025.1 GCA_023129265.1 Thermoplasmata archaeon
GCAGTGAAGGCCCTCGACCCTCACCTTCTGCCTGTCAAGCGCCATTCACCCTCCCTCGGTTCACTCTTTCATGTGTTCGATGGTGGTCTCCAGCAGTACCCTCACGTGCTCGTCATAGAGGGAGTAGTAGACGTTCTTCCCCTCTCTTCGGTTCCTCACGAACCCGAGAGATCTGAGCGTCCTGAGCTGATGCGATATGGCAGACATCGACATATCGAGCAGGACAGCGAGCTCGCACGGACACAGCTCATCCATCGAGAGCGCGTACAGGATTCTGATGCGCGTTCCGTCCCCGAGGGCCTTGAACATCTCGGAAAGCCTGTAGAAGGCATCCTGGTCGAGCATCTTGCTGGCGACTTCCTCCACCTTGTTCTCGTCAACGGACTCGCTCTTGCATATCTCCCTCTCCGTCATGATACCACCTCCTATGAACACTTGAGCAATTATTCAATTGACTTCCGCATATATAAGGTTCCCGCAGGAACAACACTCTCAGCTCGACAGTGAAGACCCTCATCGTTGGGAAAAAGAGGAGATGCAAGTGGAAAAGTGGGCCCAGAGAGATTTGAACTCTCGACCTCCCGGTTTCCGAGGGTTCCCAAGGGAACCATATCAGCCGGGTGCTCCAGCCAAACTAAGCTATGGGCCCGCGCCAGTACGATACCTGCGAGCGAATTTAAAAGTTATGCAATTGATTCTGATAACAATCATTGATAATAACCAGACAGAAAGGCTTTTATCAGCCCCGCCAGATTTGGTGGCAGTGATGGAATGGACGTTCTGGAAGCGATGAAGCAAAGAAAGAGCGTTAGGAGGTTCCAGCCTACGCCTCTCTCTGCGGAGCAGATACAGAGGGTTTTCAACAGCGTCAGAATGGCTCCATCCGTCGATAATCTGCAGCCGTGGAGGTTCATCATCGTCAACGATGAGGACGTGAAGAGACAGCTGGCTGCAGCCTCCGGCAGCCAGAAATGGATTGCCGAGGCACCTTTGGTCGTTGTGGCCTGTGGGTTGTTGGATGAGGCACAGGGCATGATCGGGGGATACATGAGCAGCTATCCGGTGGACGTGGCACTGGCCATGGCCTATTTGACCTTGGCGGCCCATAACGAGGGCCTGGGAACATGCTGGGTCAACTCCTTCAACGAGGAGAAGGTCAGGTCCGTCGTGCAGGCGTCCGAGGATGTCAGGGTGATCGCCCTGACGCCCCTGGGAGTGCCCGACGGGGACCCAGAATCGTCTGGGAGAAAGCACCTGAACGAGATAGTGTCCTACAACAAGTGTGAGTGAGCCTCAGAGAGAAAGAGTATGATACCCAAGGCCAGATTGGGAGACCAGAAGCTGTACTGCTCCTTGTGCGGAGCGGAAGTCAGAGAGGAAGAGATAAGCTGCAGCAGCTGTGGGTCCGACTTCCATGACGAGTTCGAGGCGTATCGCTGTCCCTCATGTCTTTCGATAGTGCGAACGGGCACGAACGAGTGTCCTAACTGCGGCGCGCCCATCAAGCCCCTGGACATCGAGAGCCCTCGCGAAGACGACAAGCTGGAAGAGGATTTCCTGAGAGAGCTCGTCGAGAGCACATCTCTCGTGGACACCTCGCACCGGATATGGGAGCTGGCCGAGCCTTTTCAGAGGGTAATCAGGCTGAGGAGGAAGAAGCTAGAGCAGATGAACGTCCTGCTCCAGTCGGCCCAGAAGAGGATAGGCGAACTGAAGAGCTCGACGGACGAAGTGGAGATGATGGAGAAGTCCGAGCTCGAAAGACAGGTCGCACAGCTTGAAGAAGAGAGGAACGAGATTCTGGAGATCGAGAAGGGCATCATCGAGATGGAGACGATCTACAGGAACCTGCTCTCTCTGCAAGAAACGGAGCTCAAGAGAAAGGAGGACAACCTGAAGCTCCGTCTGGAGGTCTTCCAGAAGGAGATCGTGAGGCGGGACAAGGACAAGAAACGGCTGCTCGACTGGGAGCGCTCGCTCCAAAAGAAGGAGGAGGAACTGGCGAAGAAGGAAGGCTCGCTCGGGGAGCGGGAGCAGGGAATCGAGGCGTCGGAAAGGAGGATAGCGGAGGAGATTGAGGCGCGCGCGGCGGGCGGGGAATCTGGCGGGAGCGCTGAGGCGCAGCTGTCGAAGCTCGAGGACCTCCCTGATCAGGATCATCGGCGGGAAGACGAAGAGAAGATTGAGGCCCTGGGGGGGCGGATTGGAGAGCTCGAGGACGAGATGGACAGGATAGTCAAGGCCAAGGACGTTCTCGAGGAGCAGAGCCGCCAGCTCTCGGACCAGAACCACGAGATGAAGGACGTCCTGAAGAGGCTCGACGCCCTCCTCGGGGAGTTGCCTGACAACATCGTTCAGGAGTTTGCCAAGTCAAAGGACTTCGAGAAGTACGAGAAGGTGCTGGAAAGTTGTGAGGGGTAGATGAGATGGGACTGAGAGAAAGAGCCAAGGAGATGCTTTCGGAGGATGTCGAGGTCAAGGAGGTCGAGGTCTACGACGAGACCGAGGAGCTCAGAGGGGAGATCGAGAGACTGCAGGACGAGCTGAAGTCCGCGCAGGATGAGATCGGATCGCTACAGGAGAATGTGAAGAGCAAGGAAAAAGCGCTCTCCGAGCAGAGGAAGCAGATCAAGGACGCGGAGAGGCAGCTCTCAGCGCGCAAGAAGGACCTCAAGAAGGCCGAGAAGGAAGCAAAGCAGCTCGCCACTGAGGGGAAGAAGGAATCAGCGGGGGAAGTGGAGAAGCTGAAGACGCAGCTGGAGAAGGCGAAGGCAGATGCGAACAGGCTGGATGAAGAACTGAAGTCGGTTCAGGAAGAGTTGAAGATCAAGACCAAGGAGGCGAAGCAACTCGCCACCAAAGGAAAGAAGGAGTCCGAGGCCGAATCCGAGAGACTGAACACCGAGTGGGAGGAGGCAAGGGCCGACCTGAGCAAGCTGGAGGGAGAACTTAAGACGGCTCAGGAAGAGCTGAAGATCAAGGTCAAGGAGGCAAGCAGAGCGGACAAGCTCGCCAAGGAAGTTGAGAGACTCAAGGGCCAGATCGGCACAATGGGCGAGGAACGAGAGAAGGAAGAGAAGTCCGTATCGGACTTCGAGCACCGAGAATCCGAACTGCGGAGCGAGATTGAGGAGAAGGACAAGCGGATATCAGAGCTGGAAGAGGAAACCGAGGGTACAGAGAAGAGATCCAGGACCCTAGAGAAGAAATCCAAGTCCCTCGTGCGCAAGAAGAAGACTCTCGACAGCAGGGAAAAGGACATCTCCGAGGCTGAAGAGAAGATATCGGAGGCAGAGAAAGAGCTCCAGTCCAAGGAACAGGAAGTCGCGGAACTGAAACAGACGCTCGAGGAGAAGGGGAGAGAGTTCGAGGAAATGCGGAGGGAAAGCGAGGAAGAGCTGCAGAGGGCGAGGGAGGGGCTCGAGGGGAATGATAGGGAACTGGCAGACAGGGAGGCCGTCCTGGCCGAGGAGCGGAAGGACCTGGAGGGCATGCGAAGCGGTGTCCGCCTCACCAAGGAAGAGCTCGGCGAGAGAGAGAGGCAGCTCCTCAAGAGATGGGAGGAAGGGGAGGAGAAGATCAAAGAGATAGACCGCCGCGAGGCGATGCTGAGAGAGGCCACGAAATCCTTCTCCGAAGAGTCCAAGAAATGGACCAGCAAGAGACGGGCGCTCGCAACCAAGGAGAAGAACATCCAGAAGAAGATGGACGAGTTCGAGGAGGAATCGAAGGCCTGGAAGGCAGAGAAGAAGGCCATCAAGGCGGAGGAAAGGAAGCTCAAGAAGAGGATCGAAAGAGAGAAGAGGACTCTCGATCTGAAGAGGGCCGAACTCGGGGAAAGAGAGGAGACGCTCGCTGCGAAGGAGATGGAGACCAAGGGAATGCTCGGCGAGCATGAGAAGGCGAGAAAGGAGCTAGACGCCGAGAACAAGGCCCTGTTCAAGAGAAAGGAAGCGTTCGAGAAGGCCAGGGAGAAACTCTCCGACCAGGAGATTGTGCTGAAGGAGAGGGAGATTCAGCTGAAGAAGCAGGAGAAGTTCCTGATATCCAAGGAGAAAGCGCTTGAGTCGAATAACGCCCAGCTGGCGGAGACGGAAGAAAGGCTCAATCTCCTGAGGGAGACGCTGCTGGAGAGGGAGAACAAGGTCAAGAGGACGGAATCCGAGAGTCAGGACCTCCAGTCAATCCTCAAGGACCGGAAGAAAGCCCTGTCGGAGAAGGCGAAGGCTTTGGACAAGAAGAACGACAGGATTGTGAAGAGGGAGAAGACCCTGCTCGCCAAGGAAGAGGAGCTATCGTTCAAGTTCGACGAGATATCGGAGATGGAAGAATCCCTGGTGTCCTACAGGGACCGACTGAACTGGATGGAGGAAGAGGCGCGAGCCAAGGAGAAGGACCTGAAAGACGTTGAGGCCAAGCTCGCCAGCGAACGGGAAGAGCTGAGGCGGGAAATGGAATCGCTGAACCAGCGGGAATCTGCCATCGTCAAGGACGAGGACGACATCAGCTCCAGGCTGTCAGAGGTCAAGAAGCGGGAGACCGTGGTCCGGAAGGAATCGAGAGAGCTGGAGAAGAAGAGGCTCAAGCTCGAGAAGGGCATGAGGGACCTCTCGAAGGGCGTTGACGTTTTCGAGCGGGAGAAATCAAGGATAGAGAGGAGTCTGGAGAAGCAGCAGGAGGAGATCGACAAGGAACTCGGACTCCTCAAGAGCGAGAAGAGCCTCTCGGAGAAGAGAGCGAGAGGTCTCAACGTGCTGGAAGGGGAGATCGAGGGCAAGAAGCTCGCGATCGACGAGCTGGAGGAGGTCATGGCGAAGAAGCTGGACAAGCTGAAGGCCGAAGAGGAGGACCTGAAGAAGCGCATGGACTACCTCGAAAAGAGGGAGACGGAGGTCTCTGAGGTCGAGGCTCACCTGATAGCGAGGGAGGATGATGTCAACTCCCGCGAGGCGGACCTGGAGAAGAAGAAGGCGGCGCTGAAGGAGCTCGAGAACGACCTCGCGAATGCGGAGAAGACGTCATCCAAGGAGAAGCTGAAGCTCGACGAGCTGTGGAGGAACCTGGGAAGAGAAGGCAAGCGCCTGGAAGGTCTCAGAAGTGCGATTCTGGACGAGGAGAAGACGATCAAGGAGAAGCGTGGGAAGCTGGACCGGAAGGCAGGGGACGTGCTGAGAGCCGAGGCCGACCTGAACCTGATGAAGAAGGAACTCGAGAGCAGGGAAGAGGAACTGCGCGAAGCCATCGAGAAGACGGGAAGGGACCAGGAAGAGCTCAGATCGAGAGCCGAGGACATCCAGCAGTGGGAGCAGAAGCTGTCCAAGTGGAGCAAGGACCTCGAGGAGAAGCAGAGCGCCCTGGACGTGCGTAGCGTGGAGATCGTGGGCGAGAGGAAGAAGCTCGAGAACATCGAGTCCGAGCTGCCGGCGAGGCTCAGCTCCCTTGAGACGCAGGAAAGGGCGATTGCAGAGAAGTCGCTGGAGCTGGAGAGGACCTCAAAGCTCATCGACCAGGAGATGAGCAGGCTGGAGGACGAGTGGCACGAGCTCAAGGAAAGAGAGAGGGAGATCGCGGAGACGAAGGAGACGGCGGCCTCGCTGCTCGAGTACGCCGAGTCCATGGTGAAGGACAAGAAGACCAGGATGGACGAGGAGATCGAGAGGGCCCTCGCGGACCTGGAGGCGAAGCAGAGGGACGTCGACGAGAAGACGAAGGAGGTCAAGGAAGCTCTGGCAACGAAGGCCGAAGCCGAGAGGTCCCTGACCAGACTGGAGCGAAAGGAAGAGGAAGTCCTCGCCCTCAGGAAGGAGCTGGAGCTCGAGAAGGAATCCCTCACCAAGGAGAGAAAGTCCGTCAACGAGATGCTGTCCAGGATGGAGAGAGAGAGCAAACGGCTCTCCGATCGTGAGAGGAAGCTCGACTCGGAGCTCGAGAAGGCGACCGCCAAGGAGAAGCTCAGACTTCAGAGCGAGTCGAAGAAGCTGGAGAAGGAGAGGGAGGAGACCTCGGAACTCTCCGAGAGGCTCCAGGCCAGGGTGAAGACGCTCGAGAAGAAGGAGAAGAAGATCTCCGTCCTCGAAGCAAAGAACATGAAAACCGAGGAGGAGCTCTCGAAGGCTAAGATGGATCTCGAGGCAAGGTCAAGGCGCCTTGAGAACATGAAGGAGAAGCTGTCCAAGATTCTGTGACGAGGCGTTCTCGTCAGGCTTTTATACCTAAAGCGTATTTGACTTTTCTAAAGTATGCTTTAGGAGGAGGAAGTTTGGCTCAGGGAACAAGTACGCTGATAATCGTGGTGATGGCAGCAGTTGTCTTTGTGGGCGGGTTGTCTGTTGGACTACTGGTGGCTCCTGCTCTCCAGGAAGTGGAGGAACCGTCGGGCGTTAGGATCGTTGACGACTATGGAAGGGAGGTTACCGTGCCTCAACCAGTTGAGAGAATCATCTCACTGGCCCCGAGCAACACGGAGATCCTATTCGCGTTGGGACTCGATGATAAGGTCGTCGGAGTGGATCAAGCCTCCAATTACCCTCTAGAGGCTCAGAACAAGACGGTCGTGGGCGGGTACTTCGGCGGATACAATCTCGAAGTGATTACGGTACTCGATCCTCAACTGATACTGGCATCATCCATCAATAGTGAAGAGCTGATCGGAGAGCTTGAGAACAGGAGCTTCGCCGTCGTCGTGCTGGACGCCTCGGACATCGATGGAGTATTCGACGACATCGAACTCGTAGGTTCGATCACGAGCGCCGCTTCGGAAGCGCAGGGGCTCATCAGCAACCTGACGGCAAGGGTCGAGACAATCACGAACTTGACGTTGGGTGTTGAGACCCCCAGCGTCTACATCGAGCTGGACAACAATCTGTGGACCTACGGTCCAGGGTCGTTCGGCGACGACCTGCTCGGACTGGCCGGCGGAGAGAACATAGCGGGGAGCATGGGATCTCCATGGGTGAAGTTGGACGAGGAGTTCGTTGTGTCCTCCTCCCCGCAGGTCATAATCACGGTCTTCACGCCCGTGGAGGAAATCAAGTCCAGGCCCGGTTGGTCGGACATTCCGGCGATCCAGAATGACAAGGTCTTCGCCATTGATGGCGACCTGATATCGCGTCCCGGCCCTAGAATCGTCGACGGGCTAGAGGAACTGGCGCATGTGATACATCCTGAGCTTTTCCCATGACGGTGGCTCGTGAATCCATAGTTGACATTGTCGAGAAGTCCCGTTCGAGACGCATCTGGATAGCAGTTCTTTTCGGTGTCATGCTGGCATCAATCTTCTCCTCCTTGGCGTTCGGAACGGTGGGCCCCATCGGAGCAGGCATTCCCAGCAGAATGAGCTGGGGGGACTTCTTCAACTCCATTGTTGCGGAAGGACCAGCGTCTAACATCCTAATCAACCTGAGGCTGCCGAGGATTCTGCTCGCGTGTGCCGTCGGAGCGGCTCTCTCCATCTCCGGCGCGGTCATGCAGTGCCTGTTCAGGAACCCTCTTGCGGAGCCCTACATCCTGGGGGTCTCCTCCGGTGCGGCCGTCGGGGTGTCTTTGGGTCTCATCTGGGGACTTACGTCCCTCCTCTCCACGCCGATCCTTGCCTTCTCCGGTGCTCTCATCACGGTCGCAGCCGTGTATGGAATAGCGCAGGTCAGGGGCAGGATTAAGACGGACACGCTCCTGCTCGCGGGCGTCGCAATCGCATCCTTCCTCTCCGCTGTGAGCTTCTACATGCTCTACGCTGCGGGAAAGGACAGGGATCTGATAATCTCCTGGATAATGGGCAGCTTCGCCCTGACCACGTTCGATGAGGTCCTTATCACGACATTCGTGCTGGTAATGGGAGGGCTCTTGGTCTTCTTGTTCGCGAGGGACATGAACGTTATGCTTATGGGCGAGGAGACCGCGAAGCAGCTGGGGGTGGATGCCGACACGGTCAAGATAATCGTCCTTGCGACCGCATCGATCCTCGCGGCGATTGCGGTCGCCTTCGTGGGCATAGTCGGTTTCGTGGGCCTCATAATCCCCCACATAGTCAGAATGACGCTCGGTCCCGACAATCGCATCCTCATCCCAGCGAGTGCTTTTGCGGGTGCTACATTTCTCATCTGGATGGATGTCCTGGCGCGGACCGTGGCGGGGGGACAGGAAATCCCCATAGGGATAATAACCGCCTTTTGCGGAGCTCCGTTCTTCATATATCTACTCCGCTCGAGGAAGACAGGGTATGCTTATGCTTCTTAGAATCGACGGCGTCTCATGTAGCTACGACAGCGCGGAGGTCCTGAAGGACGTCACGTTCGATGTGCCCTCGGGAACGTTGTTCGGCATCGTTGGTCCGAACGGGTGCGGAAAGACGACGCTCATCAGATGCGTCAGCAGGGTCCTGGAGCCCGTAGGTGGATCGGTGTTTCTGGACAACGAGTTGCTGTCGGGGATGAGCTTCCGCGATGTGGCAAGCAAGGTGGGCGTCGTTCCGCAGACGACCCGCCCCGGGTTCGCGTTCACGGCGTACGAGATAGTCGCCATGGGGAGGACACCGTACGTAGGACGTCTTCAGATGGAATCGGAGGAGGATCTGGCGGTCATCAAGGGAGCGATGCTGTCGACCGACTGCTGGCACCTTCGATCGAGGATGTTCTCTGAGCTCAGCGGCGGCGAGCAGCAGAGAGTTGTCATAGCCAGAGCGCTCGCTCAGGAGCCGAGAGTGCTTCTTCTGGACGAGCCGACCTCTCACCTGGACCTGGGCTATCAGCTGCAGATCATGGACATGATTGAAGGGCTTGCGGAGGAGAGGAACCTCATCGTTGTCGCGATATTCCACGACCTGAACATGGCCGTCAGGTACTGTGAGAACGTCGTCCTTCTCAACGAGGGAAAGGTAGAAGAGGTCGGTGGGACGTTGGACGTGCTGACGAACGAGAACATCGAGAGGGTGTATGGCGTGAAGGTCGCGATTGAGAGGAGTCCGTCCACAGGTCTGGTGATGATAGTGCCCACTGCAAGGAGAGCCAAGAACAGAGGCAGCGGCGGGGGTGATTGATTGACGTTGTTGAGGGACCTGAGGGAGACGACGAAGCTGCTCATCCTCCTGGAACTGGTCAAGCGGGAACACTCGAAGCTGAAGACCCTCGCCGAGAGGTTCGGGATGACCGTTCAGGGGATCTCAGACTACCTGAAGACGATGACCGCCGAAGGCCTCGTGCACAATGTCGGAGGAGTGTACAAGCCCACGAAAGAGGGCGTTCAGTTCCTTCACGACAGGTTCTCCGAGCTGAGGAGGTTCATCGAGTCCTCCGCCAAGGACCTAGCCATAATCGACGTGTGCTGGGCGATCGCCGCCTCTGACATCAGGAAGGGCCAGAAGGTCGGGCTGATCATGGAGAACGGCTACCTGAAAGCCCATCCTGGAAGGAGCTCCTCGTCCACCGGCCGCGCTCTCTTCGGCTCGAAGAAGGGCCAGGACATCGCGATCTCGGAGCTTGATGGCATAACGAGGCTGAATCCGGGGAAGATTGTCTTCGGGAAGATACCGGGGATCGAGAAGAAGGGCAGCAGAGGAGCGAACCTCTCCAAATTGAAGCATCTGATAAGCGGGGAGAACCCTGACCTCATCGCCGTGTCCGGTGCCTCGGGAAGGGCCCTCGCTGGCAGAGCTGGACTGAAGCCCGACATAGAGTTCGGACCCCTTCAGGCCTCGATCGAGGCGGTCGAAAAGGGCCTCCTTGTCCTCTATCTCTGCACGGAGGAGCACTGCAACGAGGCCATCTCTCACATCATGGAGAGGAGCGCGAACTCCGAGGACAAGATTGCGTTCGAGGTCATATCCCTGGACTGATTCTGGGCGGGTATCGTCGATTTCCTACGCATAGGCTCATTTCGCCACAATCTTTTCATAGCTCTAGGCTCATGCGATTCTGAGGCTGGGACAAGAACCTCAGATTGTCATAATCATGGGGGTCTCGACGAGCTTCTACCCCGAAGTACTCACAGCCTCTCTGAGAGGGATTGAGTGAAAGGCGAACGACTAATCGAAATTGGCGGGTCTTTGCTGTTTGTCGCATTCATCATCTTTCTGCTTCCCGTCGTCATACGCGTTGGGCCGGTCGATACATCGGTGTTGATGGTCTGTGCATTTCCTGTTCTCGTGATCCTTGGGTTCATACTCGTGGGCGTGGGCTGGTGGGTGAAGAAGAACGAGACTGAGAGCGACTGAGTGAGAGAGACCAACATGAGAGAAATGAGGGGAACAACACCATTGCGGTTCGCGGTCGGCTTTGCACTAGGCTTTGGAGTTGGATTCCTTTTGGTTGGCTCGTTGGTCATCGGAGCCATCATACCTGTCCTCGCGCTAGGGATTGGTCTAGGACTCTCACTTGGGATTCTGTCTTGCCAGACACGTCCCGCTCCCCTACGAAGTAGGATAGTTGGGGTTGTTGTCGGAATCATTGTTCTGATAGTGACCATACTCTTGTACCTTTACCTAAACTCAATGATGAGAGCAACTTGGTAGTACAGTCCTAGCTTTCGTCTTGCCTCTATCTCAAAGGCTCTGGACAAGTAGCCCTCTCAGCCGTGTCTGAGAAAATGGACAAAAGAGTTAAATCGAACCAGGGATTCTTGTGCGAGTGGTACAATGAAAGCTGTCATTCTGGCCGCTGGAGAGGGAAGCAGGCTTTGGCCGTTCACATATTCGAAGCCAAAGGTCATGATCCCTGTGGCGAACAAGCCTATTCTGGAGTACGTTGTGAGGTCCTTGGTCGCCAAGGGCATGGACGACATCATCATGGTCGTGGGATACAAGAAAGAGAGGATAATGACCCATTTCGAGGACGGACGCGACTATGGGGCCCGCATCGACTATGCGGTTCAGAAGAAGCAACTGGGAACCGCCCATGCTCTGTTGGCCGCCAGCAAGATGGTGAAGGGCGATTTCGTGGTCCTTCCGGGGGACAACGTGATCGATCCCAAGGTCGTCGAAGACCTTCTCTCGGCGGACGAGTCTCCATGCGCGCTCATCACAGAAAGCGAGATACCTTCGAAGTACGGCGTTGTCCAGATACGCTCAGGGAAGATCGCGGACATCATGGAGAAGCCGGAGGAGATGATCGGCAATCTGATCAGCACGGGCATCTATCGCATGTCCAGTGATGCGTTCACCAGGATACGATCGCACTCCAGGAAGGGCTTTCACGACCTCACATCCGTGGTCAGAGACCTGTCAAGCAGTGACGACGTCCTCGCGGTTCACACGAGCGGGAAGTGGATAGATGCCGTGTACCCGTGGGACATACTGAGAGTCAATGAAACCGTCCTGAGGGACATCGGGGAAGAGAAGTCCGGCAAGGTCGAGAAGAACGTCACGATCAAGGGACCAGTCCTCATCGGCGAGGAGTCCCTGCTCAGGTCGGGGAGCTACATACAGGGTCCAGTCGTGATCGGGAGGGGCTGCGAGATAGGCCCCGGAACGGTCATCTACCCCTCGACGAGCATCGGGGACAACGTCAGGGTCTCCGCGAACTCGGTTGTGGAAGAGAGCGTCATCATGTCCGACGCCACGGTCGGGCCAGGTTCCCACATCTCGCACTGCGTCATAGGCGAAGGGGCCTTCCTGAGGTCGCGATTCTCTTCAAGCTCATCGACAGCGACCATGGAGGTCGAGGGCGACTTCCACAAGGTCGGCGACATCGGGTCCTTCCTCGGGGAGGACGTGTTCTGTGAGGACGGCGTCGTCGCCTCCCCCGGATCGATCGTGGGAGCGAAGTCCAGAGTCGGCGCGATGAGGGTCCTCAGGGGGACCATCCCAGACAAGAGTCTCGTGGTGTAGAGATGTGCGGTATAGTCGGCTACACAGGGTCTAGAAAGGCCGCCCCTTTGCTCTTGGATTCTCTCAAGAGGCTGGAGTACAGGGGATACGACTCTGCTGGCGTGGCCATCGTGGACAAGAAGCTGAGGATACACAAGGACAAGGGCGAGATCGACAACCTCAGGGAATCGATGCCCAACATCCCCGGTGTCTACGGCATCGCGCACACGAGATGGGCAACTCACGGCCAGCCCACCAAGGACAACGCGCATCCGTTCGCCGACTGCAAGGGCGAGATTGCCATCATTCACAACGGCATCATCGAGAACTACCTTGAGCTGAAGGAGTCCCTCATCAAGAAGGGGCACAAGTTCAGGTCCGAGACCGATACGGAGACCTTCGTCCACTTGCTGGAGGAGAACTATACCGGGGATCTGGAATCCACTTTCAGGAAGGTCCTTCCCATGATGAAGGGTTCTTTTGCCTTTGCGGCGGTCCATTCGAAGGAGAAGGGCAAGATCGTCGTTGCCAGGAAGGAGAGCCCGCTCGTCCTGGGGATCGGAGAGGGTGAGAACTTCGCGGCGTCCGACATATCAGCTCTCCTCAAGGAGACGGACAGGGTGATAGCGCTGCACGACAATGAGATGGCCGTCCTGACCCCCGAGTCGGTCGAGATTACGACCTTCGAAGGGAAGGAAGTCACGCGTCGTCCCGAAAGGATCAAGTGGACCGTTGAGGACGCCGAGCGCGGCGGGTACGAACATTTCATGCTGAAGGAGATATTCGAGCAGCCTCAGGCCGTGCACAACACCCTTCTGGGGAAGGTGGCCGATTTCGACGTCAACCGCTTCGGCCGGGACGCGTTCCCCTCGATAAAGATCGTAGCCTGCGGGACCTCCTATCACGCCGCCTTGGCGGGCAAGTACATACTGGAGGACATAGCGAAGGTCCCGACGGAGGCACAGCTCGCTTCGGAGTACAGATACTCCACGGCGGCCTTTGGCAGACCCCTCGTCCTGCTGATCAGCCAAAGCGGTGAGACCACCGACACCCTCGGCGCAGCGAGAGAGGCTAGAAGGCGAGGACGGAGGAGCCTGGCGATCACGAACTACGTGGGTAGCTCGATCACCAGAGAGGCCGACGATGTCATCTACACGCGCGCGGGGCTGGAGATCGGAGTGGCCGCCTCCAAGACGTTCTTGACGCAGCTGGTCTCCCTCTACCTACTTTCCATTCAGCTCGGGCTCGCGAGGAGAACGCTGAGCTTCGATGAGTCCAGGAAGATGAAGGAAGAACTTCGCCTCATGCCCCGGGCGGTCCAGGGCGTGCTCGACGAGCACAAGAAGATACAGAAGATCGCCAAGAAGTACCACAAGGCCAGGGACATGTTCTTCCTGGGCAGGAACGTGAACTACCCGATAGCTCTGGAGGGGGCTCTCAAGATGAAGGAGATCTCCTATATTCACGCAGAGGGCTATCCGGCCGGGGAGCTGAAGCACGGCCCGCTCGCGTTGGTGGGAGAGAAGACGCCGATAGTCGCCGTTGCCATCAAGGACCACACGTACGAGAAGATGCTCGGCAACATCAAGGAGGTCAGCGCGAGGAGCTCGCCGGTGATCGCGATAGCCTCCGAGGGGGATAGGGACATAGAGAAGTATGTCGACGACGTCCTCTACGTTCCAGATGTCCCCGCCATTTTCACGCCAATACCGGTGACCGTCGTCCTGCAGCTCCTTGCTTACTACGCGGCCAAAGAGAGGGGATGCTCGATAGACAAACCGAGGCATCTCGCGAAGAGCGTCACCGTGGAGTAGTCTCCCGGTTCCAGGAGACCAGGATTATCGCGAGCAGCACCAGTATTCCGCCGAAAAGCAGCGGTGCCTTGATCTGTTCGCTCAGGAACAGCACCGACAGCACTACCGCGAACAGGATTTCTGCGGTGAGAAGGACTGAGGACACTGTTGCTCCGACCCTTGTGAGCCCGAAGACGTAGAGGAAGAGCGCAAGTGCCGTGCACACGAGACCCAGATAGAAGATGCTGACCCAGCCCTCCAGGGCTATCCCGGCCGGCGGATAGAAGATCAGGAGGGGAGAGAGGATGAGGGCGGTCTCGGCGACGAC
>JAGMCJ010000250.1 GCA_023129265.1 Thermoplasmata archaeon
AAGGGCCCTGTTCCGACTATGTGTCTGTCTTCAGGAAGCCACGATTGAGCATTGGAAAGGTCGAAAGCACTGGCATCGTCCGCTGGGACCGCGTTCTTGGTCACGGGGTCATATGCGTACCCGAAGTCCTCGTGGATGTCGGTCTCCCATTCCAGACAAATGCCCTCCTCCGCACGGTCGCAGTATCCTCCTGCACCCTCCCAGATGTGCCTCGGAAAAACCCTGGCATTCATCAGAGTGTGATCAACGAAGGCGAAGTAGCTCGATTGCATTTCGAACCGCAGGGCGAATGTGAGAGTGCTATTCCCACCCACCGAGATCCTCTCATCCCAGATATCTTCCACCGGATAGACCCACAACCAGCGGGTGGAGGAGTAGTTTGATTCTTCGAGGTTGCTCCTATCCTTCAGAACATCAAGCGATGCTGCAAACGAGTCCACAGACGGACGCAGAGCCTCCAAGTGGTAGCTGAAGAGCAAATCCTCCATCGTTACCTGCACGCCATCGTGGAAATAGACTCCGCTGAAATCGTAGAAGGCAGTCACGACCAACGGATTGGCCCCTGTCTCCTTGCCGAACACGCCATATTCGTCGGACTCGAAGACCCCGTTGTCGTTTGCATCGATCCCCTTCAGTATGTACGGAACAGGTTCGTCGGTTTCAGGTAGGAACAGTCCGACCGTTCCATAGACCGGAAAGAGAGCGTTTCTCGTCCACATATCGGTCGAGGCAAGCACATTCCCTGTCGCCATATCAGACCGAACCGCGACTCGAAGAGTCTGCTCAGACCTCGTTCTCCCGCCTTCGGCCACATCGACACTAGAGATACCAGCAAGCAGCAGAATCGCGACAGAGGAGAAAGCAAGCAGTTTCCCTGTGGATCTCATCTCACCACGTCCCTCACACACTACCTAGACACTCTTGTGGCTTTGTCCAATATAAAGAGTTCGGTACGGGTCTTTGTAGGACCCCATCTAGGTTGATGCTGGCCAGAGTAGTGCGGGGTCATCGCCGCAAGCCCCCTTCCGCTCTGACGGCATTCAACTAGGCGTCCCACGTGCTGAGCTGTTTGGACTCGCTCGAGTGGAACGTGATCTCATCCGATCCGCTGGAGACCTCATCGCCTGGCGAGTCGTCACATTGTCCAGCGGTTCTCTGTCTCTTTCCTCCGTTCGCGCAGTGTGAACATGTCGTTCGCATCTTGTGAACATAGTGTTCATATATCGCGAACACGATGGATATGAGATCATGCCGGGAACTGACTCCAGAAAGAGGCTCCTAAGATGGTTTTCTCAAATCCCCGCCGAGAAGAGAATCGAACTCGCTGAGGAGGCTGAGGTGTTCCGCAGGGAGGCAAGGATTGCTGGGAATACAAGACGTATTCAAGGCTCTAAACGATAGGGGCGTCAGATATCTGCTTCTGGGAGGGTTCGCGGGGATTCTCCACGGTGTGCCCAGAACGACGTTGGACATAGACATCGCGACTGATCCGGACCCGAAGAATGTCCTTTCCACGATTGAGGCGTTGGAGAGTCTTGGGCTCGTCCCGGACACGAGAGATGTAGAGGAGATACTGGGAATGGGAGGAGTCACATTCTCGAACGACAGAGAAGTTGACGTCCTCACCGACGTCATTGCTGGACCCTTCGAGGAGCTCTGGCAGAGGAGGGAGACTGCCACGTATAAGGGTGTGTCGATTCACGTCCTGTCACTGGAGGACCACAAGACGGCGCTCAGAAAGCTTGCACGGAAGCAGGACCTTCTGGACCTGGAGTTCTTAGAGGAAGGATAGTCCTGCGAGTTCTAACTGGTGAAAGTGCCAGGTGACCGTCGTAAGCCCCCTTTCGGATAACTTACGGCAGTCAAGCGAAGTAGCTGGCATCATCGACATTCTCTCCTTGTTTGCTGAACGTTGCCTTGAAATCCTCGATGTGGTCCTCTTCTCTGTACTTCAGGTAGTGATTGTATATGGTCTTTGGATCCTTCCAACCACCCTGGAGTTGGAGTGTCGCGACTTTTCCTTGCCACTGGGTTGCTCCGGTACGCCTGAATGTCCTTGGTGTTACACCCTGGATTCCGAGTGAGTCCGTGACTCGCTTGATGACTTCTGTGGGCCATCTCCTGTGAAATGGCTTCGCGGGTTTGGCTTCGAAGAGGTATTCGAGTGGCTTGTACGCCTTCAGGTATTTCTTGACTAGTCGCCCGGTTTTCTGACTTATGCGAGGACTCGCAACGAACTGGGTTTTTCTCTGGACGAGGTTCCGTATTGCCGGAGGGTCTGATTTGAGGTCTAGGTTCGGTAGTCTGATCCTCACTACGTCCGACGGCCTCAGTAGGCTTTCTCGTAGCAGGTGTACTAGGACGCATTCCCTGAGGTCTAGCCGTGTTCGTGCGTATCTTGCGATCCGCTCCCACTCGGACTCGCCAACTAGTCTTCCGTGTGGACTCGTCTCCTTTGAGGGTATGCGGAGTCTCAGCGGTTCACCCTCACTGTCCTTCACTTTCGATGCATCGAGTAGCCAGTTGATCGCTGAGTTGACGACGATCCGCGAGTTCCTAGCATATCTCCTTCTCAGTGCAGCATTGTATCTTCCCAGCGTCTGTTCGTTGATCTCCCGAGTCCCAAGCCAGTCTAGAAATCCTTCCGCGTATCTCCAGTACCTTTGGAGGGTTTCCTGAGCAGCTTCTCTCTTCAAGAGGATGTACTCCTTGTATTCGCGTTCTGAGATGCGAATCGGTGTCTTGCCGTGCCTTGCTTGCCTAGAGATGAATGTTCGGAGTCGACTCATCCGCTTCATCTCCGGACCTTGAGTCCAGGGAATGGGTGCAAGGATATGAGCCTTTCCGTCTGCAATGTCCCCCATATATCTGAGAGCTGTGGGTGGAATCAGGGTTGTATCGATCTCGCCAACACAATAGAGGGGCAGGGGACGTCGGTTCCGTGATTTGCGCAGACGTGGCCGGTTCACAGTTAATTGCCTGTCCTCCATTGCCACGTTTGGGAGCACTCCCGCATGCCTCCTGTTGCACCAAGGCCTCTCACGTCGGTCTTCTTTCATCGTTCTTCTTCGATTGATCCTTCCCCACAGTATGGGCATTCAC
>JAGMCJ010000251.1 GCA_023129265.1 Thermoplasmata archaeon
AGTTTTCCCACGAGTTCGGCGACGTGCTCTGGCGATTCGGCCGTGCGAGCCTCGAGGACCTCCCCATCCCCTATGGCTGCAAGACCTGGCTCGGGTCCCGGATCGACGCCTATGGTCAACCAATCAAACTGCGTCTTTCCAGTGAGCAGGCAAAGCGCCCGCCCAATCGCTTCCTCGATCGATTCGAGGGCGACCTTGGGTTCGAAGTCTATGTCATCCATCTCGCCTGCGGATGTGAGTATGACTCCAACCGTGTCAGGAATCTCCTCACCGACGGAGATGCCGACGAAGGCGATTCCTTTGGCCTTGAGGATCTCTCTAACATCATGGAAGAAACCGAAGTCCCCTGTGTAGACGCCTATGAGCTTCCGCACATCTGGGTTCATGGCTGTGGCTATAGATAACGATTTTGAGGGTGACGGCGATTACTCGCTTTGTTATGCATCCCTAAGGAGTCACACCCCATAGACTGCCGAGAGGAAGTACAGCAGTATGACTGCCCCGAAGGCGACGAGGCTCACTCGTACCCAGTGATGGAAGTCGTCTCTCAATATGGCTGCAAGAACCATAAAGAACACGAGCAAGAACAGTGCAACGTCTGCCAACATCCAAGACACTGTCCTAAGGTTGCCAATGAGCTCGGCATCGGCTGAGTAGTCCAGGAAACCCGTAGCGTGGATCACCATCGCGCCTACCAAGAAGAGAATGCCCGATAGAAGGACTACTGCCAGAATCAGACCATCGCTGATGATCTCTTCAGGCTTCTTCTTTGGTCTCGGCGGTGTCGCATATTGCTGTGGGTACTGCTGATAGCCCTCTTGTGCAGGCGGGGGAACGTCCTGCGGCTGACTAGCGGTCATCTTAGCTCCAGTCTGAATAGTATTTGACTGTTTTAATGTTTTTCGGGGATTAAAATTCCCCAAAGCTTTTCTAGCGGATACGTCGATTCCATCTCGAACGCTGGTCTGAGAATGAAGTCAGTGTGTGAATCGTGTGGGAGTCGCTCGGAAATCGTATCCTCCTTCCTTGGTGTGTGCAGGGATTGCATAGTTGAGGGGAAGGGAAAGGAAAGGATTGCTCAGGCCCACAGAAAGAGCAAGGCTAGGTTCGATCTCCCGCTCGAAATCCCGACCGAGGGGAAGCCGTGCGGTCAGTGCGTCAACGTGTGCAGGATACCCTCTGGGGAGCGGGGTTACTGCGGAATCAGGCAGAACTCCGACGGTAAGGTCGAACCCGTTGTTGAGGGTGCCGTGGTAGAATGGTACTACGACCCGCTCCCGACGAACTGCGTGGCGACCTTCGTCTGCCCGGGCGGGACGGGTGCTGGCTATCCTGAGTATGCTCACGCAAAGGGACCCGAACGCGGTTACAAGAGCCTCGCAGTCTTCTACGGAGCCTGCTCATATGATTGTCTCTTCTGCCAGAACTGGACGTACAGGGCCTTGACCCAGGAGTTGAGGCCGATCATGTCGGCCCGAGAGCTCGCTTCGAAGGTCGACGAGAAGACGTCGTGCGTGTGCTACTTCGGAGGCGACCCGACTCCGCAGATTCAGCATGCGATACGCACTTCCGAGATTGCGGTCGAGAGGGACGAGATAACGAGAATCTGCTTTGAGACGAACGGGTCCATGTCGAAGGGCTTCCTGAGAAGAATCGCTGCTCTCTCCTACGACAGCGGTGGTTGCATCAAGTTCGACCTGAAGACGTGGAACGAGGACCTCAACATCGCGCTGTGCGGGACCAGCAACAAGAACACGCTCAGGAATTTCGAGTGGCTCGCGGATTATGAAAAGGAGAGAGGAGACCGGGGCTTTCCCTTCGTCATCGCCAGCACGTTGATGATTCCAGGCTACGTCGAGTCGGACGAGGTCGAGAAAATCGCATCCTTCGTGGCGGGGCTGAACCCCGACATCCCTTACTCGCTTCTCGCCTTCTACGGCGCATATGAGATGATGGATATCCCCACGACCTCCCGAAGAATCGCCGATGAGTGCTACTCGGCTGCGAAGAAGTGTGGGCTTTCCAACGTCAGAATCGGAAATATCCATCTCCTTTGGTAGAGGCTGCGTTCATTTCTTCCGAGGTCTCGACAATGTGTAGTCTCCCGCCAGCCTCTGGAAGTCCTCCAGGAGCTTTCTCTGCTCTGATGTGAGCTTCCCAGGGACTGCAACGACCACTTGTATCATCTCGTCTCCTCGCCCGAACCCGTCGATTCGGGGCAGGCCCTTTCCCTTCAGACGAAAGGTGGTATGGGTCTGTGTGCCGCTCGGAATCTTCAGCTCGGCCTTTCCATTAATCGTCGGAACCTGGATTCTCGCGCCCAGCGCCGCCTGCGAGATTGTAATCGGAACCTGCATCCAGAGATTGTCGCCGTCCCGCTCAAATATTTCATGCGGTCTCACGTGCACGATCACGTAGAGGTCCCCCGAAGGTGCCCT
>JAGMCJ010000252.1 GCA_023129265.1 Thermoplasmata archaeon
GAACAGGGACCCGACAAGCCAGCTGATCTGCAGATTACCGAGGAAACCCTTCCTTTTCATACTTCTCTCATAGCTGACCATCACCATTGCGCCGATCAACACGACGGCAAACGATTCGAGATTGATGAACAGCCCAAGAAGGAACGTGGGAACGAAGAGGATGATCGCGAGAGTCAGCGCGTTGCCCCGCTCAACGAGACCAGAAGGAATCGGTCGGTCAGGATGGTTGACCTTGTCCACGTCATAGTCATAGTAGTCGTTCAGTGTGTTTCCCGCCCCCACGAACAGAAACACCGCACAGCAGGCCAGTACGAGGTCAGCGAGCACTGCGTGTTCGAGGACAGAATAACCGACGGCCACCAATCCGGCTATTGCGACCGCTCCGCTCGCTATCAGGCAGTTCCCGGGCCGGATTATGGTCACGTAGGCTCTGGCGGACATCTCTCACCAACTGAAAGGCACTCATCCGCTTTGAATCGCCGGACGAGATATCTTTCCCGAGTATATCTTCTCCTGTCTGTCCTCCGCGAGGATCTGCTTGCTTATCGTCACCTCGCCACCATCGATCTCGATGACATTGAAGGAGTTCGGAATCGCCGTCCGCTCGCATGAAACGGTTCCAGCGGTCGAGACGATGAGCCCGTTGAGGTTCCACACCCAAGGTGTGTGCTTGTGACCAGTGAGTACTAGCGGGATTCCGTAATCGAAAAGTTTAATGAGGACTTCGCCCGAGTCCACGAGGACGTTTCGCTCCCTTCCAGTGTTTGGCACGGGAACGAGGTGGTGGTGAAGGAACACTATGGGCAGGTAGTCCGATTGGGCGTCTTCCAGCTGCTTTCCAAGCCACTCGGTCTGATCTCTTCCAACGTGCCCCTCATCGATGTCGGGCTCGGAGCTGTCCAACCCTGCCAGGAGGAGGTTTTCGTGCTCTTGGACGAATAATCTGGAGGGCCTCTTCCATAGACTCTCGAAGACCTTGAAACCCTCGTGCCGCGCATCGTGGTTCCCTGGGACGGTGTAATACGGCTCGTTCAGCATGTCGAGGTAGTGAAGCGCTTGCTCGAACTCGCTCTTCAGACCCCAGTCCGTGAGGTCCCCTGTGACGATGGTCAAGTCTGGGTCGAGCTTCTTCACGAGCTTGACAGCCTTCTCGAGGAAGTCCTCCTTGAACATCCAGCTTCTTCCGCAGTGAAGGTCCGAAATGTGAGCGATTATCATCGGGCATCGATTAGAGGCCTTCTTTCATATACTTTTCGCCCCCAGCATCGGACATGTTGGCGGGCAGGTTTATAATACAAACCCGCCTTTATTCCGCCGAGAGTGTGAAGCATGGTCAAGAGTCCAGAAGAGTACAGGAAGAGCCTCAAGGAAATGAGACCGAACGTCCACAAGTTCGGGGAACTCATCGAAGACGTCACCACCCATCCCGCAACAAAGAGGACAGTGGAGAGCCATTCCCGAATCTACGCCTTGGCGATGGACCCGAAGTACGCGGACATCCTGACGACTGACTCTCCTCTGACTGGAGAGAAGGTCTCACGATATCTGTCCATAATGAGGAATGCCGAGGACATGATCGCCAACACGAAGATCAAGCGACTCCTCTTCAACGTAACTGGAACCTGCACCGGAGGCAGATGTGGGGGCTGGAACGGAATAAACGCGATGTGGCCCACGACATTCGACCTCGATGCGAAGGCGGGGACGCACTACCATGAGCGGCTGAAGGAATGGCTGGCTCAGGCCCAAAGGAACGACATAACGATGTCCGTCGCACTCACGGACCCGAAGGGGAACAGGACGCTCAGACCCTCAGAACAAGATGACCCTGACATGAGCCTCAGGATGGTGGAGAGAAGGGATGATGGGATGGTCGTCCGCGGGGCGAAGATAATGATCTGCGGTGTCGCTGCAGCGAACGAAATCTTCGTGATGCCTGGCACCGCATACGGCGAAGCGGACAAGGATTATGCGATTTCCTTCGCGATCCCGAGGGATGCTGAAGGCATCAGGTGCGTGGAGACTACCCATCCAGGAGACAGAAGAGAGCTGGAGGAGGGTTTCGACAATCCGGTCGGATGCGGAATCACGCAGTCCTACATACTCTTCGAGGACGTCTTCGTACCCGAGGAGAGGGTGTTCATGGCGGGGGAGTTCAAATCCTCGCTGCCAGCGGTCATGGGTTTCATCGCACCCTACAGGGCGACCATGGGCGGCTGCGTTGCGGGACAAGGAGACGTGATGGTCGGCGCTTCCATCCTGATCGCATGGGCGAACGGCCTGTCCGAGAAGGTGTTCAGGGAAAAGCTGACTCAAATGGTTGCCAACAACGAGACCACGTTCGGAATGGGCGTTGCAGCTGCAGTCATGGGAGAGGCTCACCCGTCAGGGAGCTGGAGGACCAACCAGCTGCTCGCAAACGTGAACAAGCTTCACATCGCCACACTGCCGTATGAGACGAAGAGACTAGCGCAGGAGATAGGTGGCGGCATCGCAGAGACTGGTTGCATGCCGTCTTACAGGGACATGACAGACCCGGACTACGGCGAGATAGTCAAGAAGTACCTTAAGGCAGCGGCTCCAGCAACCGCCAGAGTAAGGGTCGCGAGGCTCATCGAATGGCTCACTCTGGGTGCTGGTGTTCCTGGATGCATGCACGGCGGCGGATCGCCGGACGGCGCCAAGCTCATCATACAGAGAACGGTCGAGTTCGACCGGTGCGTCGGGATGGCGATGGAGCTCGCGGGGCTCGAGGAGGGCGACATCTCACCGCCCAAGAAGAGCTAGTCCTTGTACGGTATCAGACAGAGAAAGCTGAGAGTCTCATCACGATCGTTTACGAACTGATGTTCGATATCGGCGGGAAGGAAAACAACATCTCCTTTCTTCAAATCCTCCTCCCGGTCCTCGACCTTCAGCGTCCCTCCTCCCTCAAGAATGAAAACCTCGTGCTCGAAGTCGTGGCTGTGATGCGGCGTGTGCCCGCCTGGCTTGACATCGAACCGCCTCATGGCGAAAATCTCCGCCCCGTCTTCCCGAGTGATCAACCACCTGACGTTCACACCCGTGGCAGCCGGGTCATCCACCTTCTCCCGCTTAACGTCCGTGTAGTGCACATGCTTCATCCGTTCACCGGAGCGGAGGATGGTCTAGTCTCCTAAAACTCTTGCGGCGGAGATCCATCCTCCTTCGAAGGGACCTGATTGTCCAAGAAGAAGTTGACGATGTCTATGCATGACGCCGAGAGATACCTCTGTTTTCCGAGCGAGAGCTTCTCCGCGTACCTGAGGACGAACTTCTCCTCTTTCCTCGGAAGACCCACCTGATCACCGACGACGAACAGGGTGGGCTCTGAGAATGTGCAATCGAAGATGCTTCTTCCTCTCTCCTCAAGAACGAAGATCCCCCAGCCCTCCTCGTGCCTTCTCTTCACGAATTCCTGGAGGGATTCCCTACTCACGGAGATCCCTGGATGT
>JAGMCJ010000253.1 GCA_023129265.1 Thermoplasmata archaeon
GCGAGCCTCGACTGGCTGGGTGTCGCTCCGGAGTCCAGGAAGCAAGGCATAGGAGACCAGTTGATTGAGGCGGTCGAGGAGCATGTCAAGAACAGCGGCTGCCACAAGATCTCCCTGGTGACGCTTCCCTGCCTGACCGACGCCGTGAGACTGCTCTTCAAGCGGGGATGGGTCCCGGAGTGCAATCTGACCCGCCATTGGTGGAAGGTGGATTTCATGGTCGTCAGCAAGTGGTTCGACTGACAAAGGCGGTGCGTTGCGGTGGAAATGAGGGAGCTGACAATTGAGGACTACGATGCGATCATCGAGCTCTGGCGGGAATCTGGCATCTCCCACAGGCCCAAAGGAAGAGACAGCCGCGAGGAGATGGAGAAGCAGATGGGGCTCATACCAGAGCTCTTCTTGGGAGCGTTCGAGGGTTCGGTCCTCGTCGGTGTCGTCATCGGAACCGATGACACTCGCAAGGGTTGGGTGAACAGGCTCGCGGTCCGTCCGGACCACGGAAGAAGAGGCATAGGAACGGCACTGCTCCGCGAGATGGAGGAGCGCCTGCGGCGTCGGGGGAACAGGATCATAGGCGTCCTCATAGAGACACCGAACGAGGCGTCGGAGAGGTTCTTCGAGAAGATGGGATACGAACCCTACGGCTCGATCGCGTACCTCAGCAAGAGAGACAGCGATGAGGTCTGACCCGCCTGAGTCTCGGAAAACCATATGAACGGGGAGCCTGTTCTTGTTGCGGGGTCGAGCATGGAATCGAAAGAGGATGAGATCAAAGATGAAGAGATCAAGGGCGTACTGCTGACGATGAGAAAGGGGAACCAGGACTACGATGTTATTCTCACGGACAAGAGGGTGGTCGTCTTGTACATCGGCGAAAGCCCTGACGTTGTGTCGAGCCTATTGCATGATCTCACGGCGTCGCGTGGGGACCCCCAAGCGCTGAGTCAGTGGAGATCGTTCTATCAAGGGAAGAGCACCGACGAGATGCTCAAGGGGCACCAGTGGAACTACGCTATCCCCTTTGAGGACGTCAAGACCGTCACCCTGACAAGATATCCTCAGGGTGGGGGCGAGATCCTTTTTGACACAGCGAAGGCGGGTTGGCTCCATTTCGTGTTCGCCTTCTATCCAGAGCTCGAAAAAGCGAGAATGCTGATGCCGCAGGTCTTCGGTGACAAAGCGGTCATCAGGGCATAGGACACGAGCCGTCGGAGGGCGCGCGGCTCACTGATTCGTTGACTTTCGCGATAAGGACTCAACAACATTTAAGTTGTCGAACCGCATATAGAATACTAGAACGGAGTGCGATGCGCTCCTCCGAAAGGGGACGAGGATGTACGAAGTATTCGCGTCAGGCCTCAGCTGGCACAATACAGTTGCTTCAGAGGGAAGGAGGTTGACTGCATGAGGGCAGAGGTCGCCGTTCTCCTCGCTGCCGCGGGCGTTCTCCTCGTCATCGGTGCTCTTGGATATATGATCACGGAAACGGAGATCGTGGCAGGCGATCCCCCAGACACCCCGACCGTGGAGATGATACAGCCCTATCTCCCAGCGGGGATGACTTCTCTGGCACTTGGCCTGATAATCCTGGTTGTGGCTGTCGTCGCCGCGGTCGCCATGAGATCGAGGTAGTAGCCCCTCGTTCTGAGTCGGCTTTTGAACCCACAGGGAGATGTTTATGTAGTCCTTCTTGAATGAGCTTGCAGTCGAGACGATTCAATGTTCAAGAGGGTAATGATCATCGCGGACAACTACAAGCTCATCGATTCCTTGCTCAGGTATACCCCTATTCTGTTCCCCGATGCGGAGTACCACGTCGTGAGCATCGTGGACTACAGCTATGATATCATGTCTGTGACCTCGTTCGTGGACGACTCGCTGGAGCGAAGCGCGGTGAGCGCCCTCTTCCATTGCGTTGACAATCTGAAGGCGATGGGCATTCGAGCAAAGAGGGGATTCTACAAGGGCAACTTCGAGGCCATCGTGGAGAACTACGTCAGGCGGGAGAGGATCGACCTGGTTGCCACGGAGACTCCCATGGAAATGGACCAGAAACGGACTCACGTATGCTGGCACCTGGAGAAGATATTCAGGACGCCCATCAAGAACGTCCTCATCCTCGACAGAATGCCGGAACTCCGTCGCCCCAAGAGGATCTTCATCGTTGTCGGGGACTCGCCGAAGTCGTGGCTGGCGGCTGAGCGGGGCCTGCTGCTCTGCAGGGAGTTCGGGGCAACGTGCGGGATGAGCTATGCGGGAAAGAGGGCGAGAAGGTCGGTCTACGAGGGTTTCTCCAGACTCGCGGAACAGAACCAGGTCGACTTCGAAATCAAGGAGTTCAAATGGAGCATGAAGGAGGAGATACCGAAGTTCCTCGAGGAGTTCGACCTCCTCGTGATGAGCCGGGGAGGGTACAGGCTGAGGGATCAGCTCAAGATGGTCGTAAGAGCATTGCCCCTGTCGAGAGGCGAGATAAACATACTCTTCTACGCCCCGATTCCCGTGCTGCTGGTAGGAGGAGAAAGGGGGTAGACGATGGTCGAGGCTTGGATCCAGGCAATCACTGT
>JAGMCJ010000254.1 GCA_023129265.1 Thermoplasmata archaeon
GATCTGCGGGAGGCGAAGAATGCGTTCGACATCGCCCTCGAGATGAGCCCGAGGGACCTCGAACTCCTCAGGAAGAAGCTCTCCGTCTTGAGAAGGCTACGCGCAAGGGAGGAAATCATCGCGTGCGCGGACGCCATAGTCGCGCTCGATCCCAATGACGCAGAGACGTGGAAGGACAGGGGAATGGCTCTGAGCGCCCTCTCACGACCCGTGGAGGCACTGACGTCCCTGGACCGTGCGCTCGGGCTGAATCCAGAGGACTACTCGGCTTGGGTAGAGAAGGCAGACATATACGAGAGGATGAAGGACCACGAGAAGGCGGTCTCCGCATATGATGAGGCGGTGAAAATCAACCCGAAGGACGCAAAGGCCTGGAAGAACCGAGGACAGGCGCTGGGGAGACTGGGTCGCTTCCAGCAGTCACTGGACAGCCTGCAGAAGGCAATTCAGCTTGACGCAACGGACAGGATCACATGGTACAGCAAGGGCCTGGCCTTGGAGGGTCTGAAGAACTACGAGGAGGCCCTCATCGCGTACGACAAGGCGCTCAAGCTGGGTCCGAAGGACAGGCACGTGTGGTATAGCAAGGGACTGACGCTCATGTCACTCGAACGGTACGATGATGCGCGTGCCAGCTTCGAGAAGGTGATTGAGTTCGACCCCTCGAACAAACTTGCGCACGTGAGGATGGCGGATGCTCTCGTCAAGCTCGGAAGGGACAAGGAGGCGCTCAACTCCTACGAGAGGGCCATCGAGATAGACCCGAACGATCTCGGGATCGCCGGGGCGAGGAAGGACATATTCAAGAGGCTGGGCGACTGGAAGGGAGCGTACGAAGCGGCGGACCTGATGACCACGATCGACTACGGAAGCGTCGAGGGGTACTACGAGAAGGCTCTGGCGGCGAAGAACATGGGATGGAACGATGACGCCCTCAGCGCCATAGAGTCCGCCATATCGATGAATCCCAAGGACTTGAGGTTGCTGCAGGAGAAGAAGGACATCCTTGAACGGGCAGGCGACCACGAAGGCGTGATCGAGATATGCAACTACATACTCCAGATGCAACCCAACCATCTGGATTCCATGACGAAGAAGGGGTATTCGCTGGCCAAGCTGGGCAAGTACGGGGAGGCCCTGAAGAGCTTCGACAAGGCTGTGTCGTTGGACGCGATGGACAAGAACACCTGGAACATGAGAGGCGACGCGCTTCTGATGATGAGGAACCACGAGGGAGCGATCCAGAGCTACGACAAGGTCCTCGAGATAGACCCAGGCAACTCTCACGCGTTCGCGAAGAGGGGCGAGATATTCTTCGGGCTGGAGAAGTACGAGAGGGCGCTCAAGGCCTACGAGGACGCGCTGACCATGGACAGGGAGAACGCGGCGCTGATGAACCGAAAGGCGTTGACGCTCGCCAAGCTGCAGAGGTTCGACGAGGCCTTGGCAGTCGTTGATGACATACTGACGAAGCAGGCGGAGAACCTCGATGCCCTCGTTACGAAAGGCAGGATTCTCACCGACCAGAACAGATATCCAGACGCCCTCGAGGCCGTCAATAGCGCGCTGAGGATCCGGGACGACAACCCGACGGTGTGGCTCGAGAGAGGAAGGATACTCGAGAAGATGAGGAGGTTCGAGGAGGCGGATGGAAGCTTCGAGAAGGCCACTGACATCGACTACTACAGCTTCGCAGCCTGGAAGGAGAGGGGGCTCTTGGCGGCGAAGACGGGGAACTTCGAGTTGGCGCTGAGCTCATATGAGAGGGCCTCCGAGATTAACGAGGAGGACAGGAGCATCTGGCAGCTCAAGGGTCTAGCTCTCGAGAAGATGAACAACTGGGAGGAGGCGATTGCGGCCTACGACAGGGCGATCGGCCTCGACCCGAAGGACAAGGTCCCGTGGAACAGCAAGGGGCTCGCGCTGATGCACCAGGGAAGGTATGAGAGCGCCGTGAGAGCATTCGAGAGCGCTCTGGCGATAGATCCCAACTACGAGCCCTCCGTCGAGGCGAAGAGGATATGCGAGGAAAAGAAGAGGGAGAGAAAGCTGGGCGAGTACGGAAAGCGTGTCCTGGAGTTTGAGTACCGGAACGGCAGGGCGATCAGCAAAGAGGAGGCTTTCCGGGATCTGAACATCCCCTTTGACTATCTGAGCGAGGTGATCAGCTACCTCCGCGAGAGAGAGCCCATTGACGTCGAGAAGATGACGTCGGCCGAGCTGGAGGACATGGAGCGGGCGTCCATCCCCGTGCTGAGGAGGTGCATCGAGAGCGGTGGCAGGTACGGCATCAGACTCTGCGATATCGCCGCCAACTTCCCGCAGTACGACATCGAGAGATCGAAGAAGATTCTCAGCTACATCGAGACGGTCGACAGGATGAGGGTGGACCCGAGGTACGACCAGGAGCTCGATTCCCTGCTCAGGCAGGCGCTTGACCTCCCGCCCGAGAAGAGGACGATATTTGGGCTCGTCAGGAACTTCAACGTCGGAATCTACAAGGCGAAGAGACTGGATGCGTCGCTGAAGGAGTTCGCACCGGACGAGGGACCGCCAGAGGTCGTGAGAGTGAAGTCGCTGATGGGGGAGGACTATCACGGAGGGGTTCCCAAGGAACCCGCCAAAGCCGCCAAGCCTCCCGCCAAGAAGGGTCCGCTCGAGGGGAAGCGTTGCAGGATGCACAAAGGGAAGGCGGTCATGAAGCACGATTGCGGCGAGTTCCTATGCGCAGCCTGCACGAAAGATGAGGAGTTGTGCCCGTACTGCCAGAAACCTCTTCAGAAGACCGCCGTGCTGAGACCGAAGCCTCTGCCAGAGTCAAGGCCGGAGCGACGGGAAAGGCCCCCGAAGGACGAGACAAGGGACTTCTCCAGACTGTGACGCTCCGAAGCGCCAAGAACTCCTTGTGCGGCAACTATAATCCTTTCAGTATCTCGCGGGCGATGACGAGCCTCATTATCTCGCTCGTTCCCTCGCCGATCTCGGTGAGCTTGACGTCCCTGAACATCCTCTCCACGGGGTAGTCCTTCGTGTATCCATACCCGCCGTGGATCTGAATCGCCTTGGTCGCTGCTCGCATGCCCACCTCGGACGCGAACAGCTTGCATATGGCCGCGTGTTTCTTGTACCTCTTGCCCTGGTCCTTGACGAAGGCGGCCTTGTAGACGAGCAGTCTCGCGGCTTCGATCTCCGTTGCCATGTCCGCCAGCATCCACTGCACGGCCTGGAAGTTGCTTATGGGCTGCCCGAACTGCTCCCTCGTCTTCGAGTACTCGAGGGAGGCCTCGTAGCATCCCTGCGCGATTCCCAGCGCCATCGCGCCGATGGCTATCCTTCCACCGTCTAATATCTTGAGAACGTCTCGGAAGGCCTGATTCCTCTCACCGAGCAGGTTCTCTTCCGGGACCGCGCAGTCCTCGAATATCAGTTCGGACGCGACGGACGCGTTGAGCCCCAGCTTCTCCTCCTTCTTCCCAAGAGTGAACCCGGGCGTTCCCCTTTCCACGGCGAATGCGCTGATTCCCCTCGAGCCCTTGGACTTGTCGGTAGAGGCGATGATGACGTGGGTCTCCGCTTCGTGCCCGTTCGTTATGAATGTCTTCGTGCCGTTCAGAATCCATTCCCCGCCTTTCAGCTCGGCGGTCATAGCGACGGCCCCCGCATCCGATCCAGCGCCGGGCTCCGTAAGCCCCCAGGCGCCCATGACCTTCCCTCCCGCCAGAGCAGGAAGATACTTCTTCTTCTGCTCCTCGTTGCCCGCGATATCGATGTGCTCCGTGCACAGGGAGTTGTGGGACGCCATTATCAGGCCCGTCGAGCCGCACACGCGTGAGACCTCCTCGACAGCGATGGCATAGCAGATCGTGTCCATGCCCGCACCGCCGTACTCCGGGGCAATCGTCATGCCCATCAGGCCCAGCTCTCCCATCTTGAGGACGTTGTCCCTTGGGAACTCCCCCGTCCTGTCAATCTCCGCCGCAACGGGCTTCAGTTCCTTTTCAGCGAAGTCGTGCACCATCTTCCTGAGCATCATCTGTTCTTCAGTGAGCGTGAAATCCATCCTCTCACCCCTCCACTGAAAAAGGGTGCACTCTTAAAAACCTTGGCGGGAAATCAGAACGAGGGCTCGAACCTGTTCAACAGCAGCGAGGCAATCTCCACCTCGGCCTGCGAGCTTTGATGGTTCCCTCTCTTCAGTTCCCTTTCGGCCCTTGACAGCATGTCCTCTATGTTGTCCGGGACATCCGACCCGATGCGCTTCATGTCCTTCTTGAGCGCCGTTATCCTCTCGACCAGCTTCCTGTACCGTCTGCACATCTCCCGGGCCGTCGCGGTGGCCTTCTCCGCGAGGTCCACGCACTTCTCGTAGTCTCCTTCTCTCATCGACATGCACGCCTCGACGAGCGCTTCATGGGCCTCGTCCGACTTCGCGTTTATCTTCTCGATGGAGATGGCGGCACTCTTCGCCCTCTTGAGGGCTCGCACGGCGGACCGATGCCTCTCCCTCAGCTGGATGGCCTTCTCCTCGATGACCTCCGACAGCTCCTTCACGCGCTCGAATCTCCCGTTCAGGAAGGCGGTTCGGGAGATCCTCAGTATGTCCTCGACCTCCTGCGTTGTGACGCCCTCCTTCCTCATGTCCTCTACGATGATCTCGCAGTAGCGGTAGATCTCGGCGTTCTCCTGGCACTCCTTCCTGACCTTTCTGGGCAGGGTCCTCACGCCCCGCAAGAGAGCGTGCACACGCTCGAAGTCACCGCTCTTCAGGAAGTGCCGAGATTCCTTGACCGCGTCAAGGCTGGGCGAAAGGATGAGGTGTTGGAAGACGTTCCCGTGGATGTCCCCCTGATTCTTGTATTCCTCCCTGATGAGATCCTCGGCCTTCCCTATGGCATCCGAGGCGGCGTGGAAGGACGAGATTATCTCCTGACCTCTTTCGAGGCCTTCGACCGCTATCTTGGCGGCGTCCGCGAAGGACGGGACGAGATTCACGTCCGAAAGACCTTCGATCGCCTCGATGCTCCCCAGGAGCATCTCGTCCAGCTCTGGGACGTCCAGGCCCAGCTCCCGTACTTCCTCCACGACCGCTCTCAGCTCATCCACGTTGGCCCTGGCAAGGCTCTCATCGATCCTTTCTTCCCTGCCCTCAAGCGCCTCGCGGTCAGCCGATCTCAGTCAATCCACCTCCCGCGAAATCCTCCAAACTAGAACGAGACCCTCGCTGTGGAGAGCGAGGGAACGTGGCGTCGATCACACCCCGGAGCGGTCGCATCGCTATCACGAATCCCCCTTTTCTTCGAGTGTCCACAATAGTCTTTCTTGCTCCCTATCCTCCGGTTTTTCAATTCTATTGGATGTATTTATATTCTTCCCGCCTGACACAAATGACGTCTGGCTCAAGAAACGGGAGACCGTCCAGCTGCGGGGCGGAAAACCTACGCTTCCTGCTCTTCCACGCGCTTCCTCTTTCTCCTTCCGAAGGTGTCCAAAAGAGTCGCGACTTCCCGGTACAACGCCAGCGTCTCCTGCTTCTCCGTTTCGATGTAAGTGATTATCTCGTCGTACTTCCTCTCCCGGTACCAGATCGGCACCTGGACACCTTTCTGCTTCCCCGTGAACGCGTCCAAGCCAGAGCCCTTGAACTTCCCCCCGTTCATCAGCACAAGCACGGAGCGGATGTCGATCATGGGCTTCGTGAAGAAGAAGTATCTCACCTTTCCAGCGCTCCACTCTCGCAGTCCGTACTGCTGCGCCTTCTCCATGACGAAGACGATGTCGAACCTCAGATTGTTGCCGATAGGAACGAAGGTCCAGTTAGAGTCGAGAATCCCTGCGTCGAGGATTCTTTCGACGATTTCCTTCTCGCTGTCCTCCCACTCCTTGAGAACGCGGAAGTCACCGACCGGCTTGCCTCCGTCGAGTTCCTGGAACTGAATCGTGATGATCTTGTCCATGAGCGG
>JAGMCJ010000255.1 GCA_023129265.1 Thermoplasmata archaeon
GTCGATTACGGCATTCGGGCGATGGTCGGTGCAATAGAGAAAGTGACTCTCACCACGGACCTTGAGGTCAGGTACAGGACGATAGGGGATGTGAAGCCCAAGGGTATCTGCGGCTCCGGTCTCATCGACCTGCTTGCGGAGATGTTCATGCACGGCGTCATCGACCGTTCAGGGAGAATCAGACCGCTCAAGATCCCGAGGGTCCGTGACGGCCCCGAGGGCAAGGAGTTCGTCGTCGTCTGGGCGGACGAGACGAGGATATACAAGGACATGGTCATCACGGAGGTCGACATCAGGAACATCATCCGAACGAAGGCGGCGGTCTACGCGGCCGCGACCGTGCTGCTGAAGACGATGAACTGCTCCTTCGACGATGTCGAGCAGATATTCATCGCTGGCGGCTTCGGGAACTATCTGGACACGAGGAAGAGCATATGGCTCGGCCTGCTTCCCGACGTGGACCCTGGCAAGTACAGGTTCATCGGGAACGGGTCTTTGGCGGGCGCCCGTTTGACGATCCTGTCGAAGAAGAGCAAGCAGGAGGCGACAGACATCGCCAAGAAGATGACCTACATCGAGCTTAGCGTCACACCGTCATTCTTCAATGAGTTCACCTCCGCCATGTTCTTGCCTCATACCGACCTAGAGAAGTTCCCGAGCGCCAGGGAGCTGGTCATCTGACCTTCCGTGCGGATTTCCTTCCGATGACCGTCGGAAGCCTCCCGCACACCGACGTCAAAAGGGCCGTGGAGCTCGTGCTGAAGTACACGCCCGAGATCCCGACCTGGCCACAGCTTCCCCGCCGGGGATTCAAGGAGAACATGTACGCCCAGTACTCGCAGAGCATCCCCGGTGTTCAGATGGAGGGGAACAGGATATACGTGAAACCGGGGGAGGCGTCTGAGATCGAGACCTTCTACGAGAAGATCATCGAGGACGATCTGGAACACTTCTCGCTCTCCCCGGAGTTCGCGACTGGCTTCTTCGAGTTCGAGCGGGCAGTGGAAGGAAGGCCCGCCAGAATCGTCCGAGGGCAGGTCACGGGTCCCATCAGCCTGGGGCTCAATCTGACGGACGAGAGCAAGAGGTCGATGCTCTACGATGACACCTACAAGGAGGTCATAACCAAGGCGCTCAACATGATTGGACGCTGGATGGAGGACAGGCTCTCACGCCTCGGGAAGAGAACGCTGGTGGCGTTCGACGAGCCCTACCTCAACATGTTCGGCTCCGCATTCCTCAACATCAGCAAGGAGGAGGTCCTCTCGATATTCAAGGAAGTGGTTTCAGGTCTCAGCGGGATGAGCGGGTTCCACTGCTGCGCTAACACGGAATGGCCTCTCATCCTGCAATCTGCCGCCGATATGCTTTCCTTCGACGCATATAATTATGGGCACACGCTCTCGCTCTACCCCGAGGATGTCTCCGATTTCTTGGACAGAGGAGGGATTATTGCATGGGGAATCGTTCCTTCTACACCAGAGAGCTTCGACGCCGAGAATCTGCAAAACCTTATAGCCAAGCTTGAAAATGGTGTTCAGTTGCTGATGAACAAAGGACTAGACGAGGAGAGAATCCACGTTCAGTCCCTTGTCACGCCAATGTGCGGCCTCTCGGGCCTGAGCGAGGCACAGGCGGAGGGGGCGCTGAGGATGACGAGGGAGATATCCGACCATATGCGAGAGAAGCACGGCCTAGAGGAATAACATGGGAAAGACGATTGCCGTCTCGGGAAAGGGTGGTGTGGGCAAGACCACATTCGCCGCCCTGTTGATAAAGGCGCTCAGCGAGAAGTCCGTCGTTCTCGCTGTCGATGCAGACCCGAATTCAACGCTCGATGCGATGCTTGGAATTGAGGTCGACCAGACGATAGGTGACCTCAGGGAGGACATGACGAGGAATGTCGGAGACCTGCCTCTAGGCATGTCCAAGCCGGAGTATATGGAATACCATCTGCGAATGGCTATGGTCGAGGGCGAGAAGATCGACCTCATTGCGATGGGCAGGCAGGAAGGACCGGGTTGCTACTGCTACATCAACAACATCCTTCGGACGTATCTGGACACGCTTTCGGGGAACTACGACTACGTCGTTATGGACAACGAAGCCGGGATGGAGCATCTGAGCAGACGGACGACGAGAGACGTGGACATGATGTTCATACTCTCCGATCCGACAAGATACGGAGTTGTGACCGCTGGAAGGATCGGTGACCTGAGCGGGAACCCCGACCTGAAGGTGAAGGAAAGGTGTCTGGTCATCAATCGGGTCACCGACATACCAGAGGCCCTGAACCCAGTCGTGGAGAAGCAGGGCTTCGATTGCATAGAAATGATTCCCGAGGACGAGCATATCATGGAATTCTCCGTGACGGGCAGCCCGCTCATAGGTCTCCCCGCGGATAGCCCAGCCTATCGGCGGGCAAAGGAAATCCTTGCCAAGCTGAACATCTGATTTGTCGGTGCAGGCGCACGCATCAACCGAGGTATTGTATGAGAATAGAGATTCCCCTTGGGCGAGGATATTCGGGAAGCGATGTCGTTAAGGCACTCAGGTCAGCTGCCTTTCTTACGGAGTCATGTCGTTTTGAATACGTTCCCGAGAGACTCTATCTGAAGGCTCGGAAGGAGAGGGAGGTCTTCTCGGGTCTCCGTCTCATTGTCGGGGACAAGGAGGTTCTCGTTCTCGCGGGAGAGGATGACACGCTCCAGGGTGATGCCAGTTACTCATCGATCGCTTTACAGTCGCGTGGGGATCTCGACTGGAACGAAATGGAGGCCTTCGAGAAGCATCTCCTCGAGGCTCTAGAAGGAGGTCCCGTTCATCGAGCTGAGAGTGTCGCGGAAAAGGAGGAGAAGGTCGAGAAGGTGGAGCTTACCGCCCAGGAACTTGAGCGGATAGTCAGGGGAGAATTGACGATTCTCGCGCTCGTTCAGGGGGAGTACGGGGAACGAATCGCCAAGAACATCCAAGACAACGGTCCCGATGGCCTTAGGGTGCAGTACTTGACCCTTCCCCGGGACTTGCCTCTCGTCATCGATGACCCGACTGAATTCCTTCCCGAATCCGTGCCGAAGGCGGACCTCGTTCTCGCCCTTCAGGAAAGCCCTAGTGCTGCGCAATTGATTGCGGACATAGTGAAGTCCGCAAGGGCGAAGGCCCTGATAGCACCGGTGGACAACTCGCAATGGCTCCCGTACGGGA
>JAGMCJ010000256.1 GCA_023129265.1 Thermoplasmata archaeon
GAGATTATCGATCCTGACCTTGAGATGCCCGGAATAATCGAGATGCCCTGCATGATGCCCACAAGAACCGCATCTGAGGACGTCATGAACTCCTTCCGCTTACTTGCCAGCACCGTGACAAGGAGGATTGCCCCTGTCGCAAGGAGGGCAACGCCCACGGCGGTAGGACTGGTGAACAAGGGCTGGACAATATCGCGGAGAGCGAAGCCGATGATCGCCGTCGGGATGCTCCCGAGGATGATGAACCAAGCGAGGAGAGTTGGCCTTTCGGATGCGAGGATCTCTCGGAAGCCCCGCCCTTCCTTCCTGAGCCTGAATGTCCTGGCCAGGGAGCGGAGTATGTCGACTATGTCCTTCCTGAACGCCACGATGACGACTATCACGGTCGCGACGTGAAGCACAAGGTCGAAGAACGCCGGCACATTGAGTCCGAAATACTCCTGAAGAAGAACGAGATGGCCTGAGCTGCTGACCGGAAGCCACTCTGTGATTCCCTGGACAATGCCCAAGAGCACGGCATGAATAGGTTCCATAGGTCCGAGTTTCGGACAAGATACTCCGATTTATATGTTTCCCGCTCGTTTTGGGATTGCGCAATAGGACTGCCCGAATCACACTGGATTGATTAATCTCGTTTGTGAAAACTCTTACCAAAAAATACTTATCCAGTCGAACCTAGATTGTAATCATGGAGGACGTGGGAAGACTACCCCCTAGCCATGTCGGAACCCACAACCCTGTGGCAAAGAAGTCCGCGATCTCGCTCAAGGATTCTGCATTCTTTGAGTATCGATGGTACAAGATTCTGGAAGCTCTCCACCAGGCCAAGGAGGATCTGACGCTCCAGGGTCTTGTCCAGGGCCTGAAGCGAATGGGGATGAGCCCGAACGAGACGCTCCTCGAGGACGATCTCCTGAGACTCGAGGGACAGGGATATGTCGAGAGTCGCAAAGAGAGCGATTTCCCGCCTGTGAAAATCTTCAGGCTTACGCCACTGGGCAAGGAAAAGGTCAAGAGAGTGCTCCGAAAGCTGTAGACTGGGCTACTCTAGGGTCGAGACGTTCTGTTTTCCGCCTCGGCTCATCGAGCTCCGCTGCCTTCGAGAAAAGGAACCTTTATATCTTCATCCAGCATCGAACCGTAGCCCATGAGAAAGACAGGTGCGATACTTGCGACGGTTCTTCTGGCTTGCATGCTTCTGACGATTCCGAGCCATGTCTCCGCTGACGCTGTTGGCTCAAGTGACATACTCGTGTTTCCTGCGGACTCTTCAAGTCAGACCGTGGATCTGGGTGAGAGCGCCTCATACAGGTGGATATTCTTCAACAACGGTACATCGCCTTACTACATCAATGCGGCAATCGAGACCTTGCCAGAGGGCTTCTCTGCGACCGTTGAGCCGGGGAAGTTCATACTCAATCCCGGCAACGATACCCTCGTGGGAGTCTCGTTCAGGTCCCCTTCTGAGACGGATCTTGAAGGGGTCCTGCTCACGTTGAGCGTGGAGGTCTCCGACATCGACACGGGAGACGTGGACAGCGAGGATTTCGTCGTCTCCGTACAGCTGACCGGGAGGACTCCAGAGGTGAGCCATCTCGGGAAGATACTCGGCACCTACGACAACTTCCTCCCTGAGCCTCTGGACAATAGGTGGGGAGCCTTTCTCATCACTGTGCTCATATGGCTGGGAATCGGGCTGCTGCTCGTGGCGATAGTCCTTCCGACAGCAGGAAGAAGGGCCAAGAAGACGGAGAGCGTGATCGATGACACGATAGTCGAACTCGTGAAGGGGCCCATCTTCGCCATCATCGTCGTCTACGGGGCATTCTCCTCCCTTGGCATATTGGGCCTTGATGAGGGCATCATGTCAGTGCTGGGGACGGTCTACGGACTCCTCTTCATCCTCATCATCACATGGGTGTCCTATCACATATTCCGAAGAGTCCTCATCCAGTATGGGAAGAGCCTCGCTCGGAAGACGAAGTCCACACTGGACGACAGGCTCGTTCCCATCATCGACAAGATAGGCGCCGTCGTGATCATCATAGTCGGCTTCATTTTCATCATTCAGTATTTCGGCTATGACATCACGTTCTTCATAGCCGGACTGGGCGTCTTGGGGTTAATCATCGCTTTTGCGGCCCAGGATACCCTAAGCAACTTCTTCAGCGGGATACATATCATGCTGGACAGGCCGTTCTCCGTGGGAGACAGGCTCGTGCTGGAGTCGGGTGAGACCTGCAGAGTGCTGGACGTGGGTCTGCGGAGCACGAAGCTGTACGACATATCTGCCCACAACATCGTAATCCTGCCAAACAACAAGGTCGCGAGCATGAAGATCCTGAACGAGACGCGACCGGATGAGAGGAGCCGTGCAAGGGTTGATGTTAGAGTGGAATGCGGGGCCGACGTCCAGAAGGTGGAACGGCTTCTCCTCGAGATTGCGAGTTCACACCCGAACGTCCTGAAGAACGAGGGCTCGGCCCCGTTCGTGAGGTTCCTGGAGTTCGGAGACTCGAGCCTGAACTTCATGGTCAAATGCTGGGTGGACAAGCTGACGAACAGGGGGAAGGTGGAGAGCGATCTCAGGACGGAGATAAACCGGCGGTTCGCGGAGGAAGGCATCGACATCCCGTTCCCGCTGACGGTGGTCAAACTGCAGCAGGAGTAGGAGTCTGGAACGTCAGCACAATCCTTAAATCCTCCCGGGACTTTGAAAGCCCTCCTTGTCCATCATTCCTGATTATGGGGACCCGGCAGACCCTGCTGTGAGAGCGAAGTACGGCACCCTGGAATCCACGGTCAGCCTCATCGGGAACGCCTCGTTGTTCGCGTCGAAACTCGCGATTGGCCTCCTGATTTCCAGCATAGCGCTGTTCGGCGATTCGATGAATCACGCGACGGACATCGGCATCTCCCTTGTCATTCTCTTTGGGTTCAGACTGGCCAAGAAGGAGGCAGACCTCGAGCACCCGTACGGACATGCCAGGGCGGAGCAGATACTGTCCGTGGCCGTGGCGACTCTCGTAATAGTCATGGGGATCGCAATCCTCTTCAGCTCGGTGCAGGGGCTTGCGGAACCCGCGATAAGCTCTCAACCGATTGCCTCTGTCCTCATCCTCGTTTTCGCGGGGGTCAAGGAACTGATGGCACAGCTCGCGTTCAGAATAGGAAGGAAGATCGATAGCGGAGTCCTCATCGCGGACGGGTGGAATCACAGATTCGACGCCATCATCTCCGTTGTGATAGCCGCTGGAATCTACTTGACAATGATGGACGATGCGTTCAGGGTCGTGGACCCGATCCTGGGCATCCTCGTGGCACTGGCCGTCATCATCACCGGCATCAAGCTCGTGAAGGAGGCCGGGCACGAGCTTCTGGGGAGAGCCCCGCCCGCTGAGGTTGTCGAGAGAGTGGTTCAGATCGCGGAGGCCGTCGAGGGCGTCACCGATGCTCACGAGGTGAGGGTCCACGAATACGGCACGAGGAAGGTCATGTCACTTCATATAGCCGTCGAGGAGGGAATCACGGCCAAGGACGCCCATGAGATAGCGACCGAGGTGGAGGATTCCTTAGAGGAGGAGTTCACGGTTGAGCCGACCGTTCGCATCGAACCTACTGAGGCAGCCGAGGGCTTGGAAGACCTGGAAGAACTCGTCGCCAAGACGGTCCAGCGCTATGACGAGATCCTGTCCTCGCACAACATAAGGGTCACGCCTCGCAAGAGGGGCGGCGAGATCGACTTGCACGTGATAGTGGACGGGGAGATGAGCGTCGAGGAAATGCACGAACTCGTCCACAACCTCTCCGATGACATCAGATTGGAACTCGATGGGTTCGAGGTCAGGATTCACGTTGAGCCCTGCGTGAAGGATTGCAGCATCTGCGAGGAGATATGCTCCAAGGGTCTCGAACAGAGAAACGGCTTCTCGCCCGACCGCTGACGGACGGACAACGTGTTGGGAGCCCAGCCACTGTGCGAGCTTCGGCGGACGAGGCAAAATCAAAATAGCATTCGAGCTTATCCGTGAGCATGGATCTGAGACATGCCATCAGGATATACCAATTCGCTGAAAGGCTGAAATCGGAACTGATAATAGCAAACAACCTGATTCAGGAGACGTCCACACTAGAACAGGAGATCTCTGGCGGAAAGAGGATTCTGACGTCGTATGTGAACGCCGTTCTCATGGAGGCGAATCTGGCAGTGAACACCACTCAATCTCCCTTCTTTGGGACCATTGCAGAGAAGCTCGGTCTGGCCCTCGGCGAGATCGACATGTCGAATTTCTCGGAGGCCACGAAGGCGACGACAGAGGCTCTCACACTATCGACGAGCGCGGCGGGGGAAGCGGCGCAGGTCCTATTGGAAAACAACGTCCTGTGACAGCAAGATGTCTCTCGATTTCAGAAAGTGCAAAACCACCTAGAATCGAGCGGACTATTGGCTTCTGAGGTTGAACTGCATGAAACTAGCCTGTCCAACGTGCAGAGACGTTTTCGATACCGTTGAGAAGAAATGCCCAAACTGCGGCGATGAACACCAGGTGGCCGTCCTCGATGAGGAGAGGCTGCTTGAGGAGACCGAGGCCGTTGCCAAGGAGAGCGAGGCACTCGGCTTGAGTGAACTCGTCGGGGCCATTGACTCTGTCATCGTTCAGGTTGCGCCCGGCAGGATGGCCGCTGCTGTCAAAGAACTCCAGAGCATGACATCGCTGGTGCCTTCGGGGTGCTACCAGAGCGAGGACCATCTCTGGTGCGTGATGTCCCCGAAACGCCCGCCCAGGTTCATAGTGAAGGAGGCGAGGAGGGAACTAGAGAACCCCTTTGCGAGGTTCAACTCGGGGGAAAAGACAGGGGAGGACCCCAACACTAGACTGGAGACGTTCGTGTTCGAAGTCAACGACATAGAGAAGCTATTCCAGATCCAGAAGTCAAGGGGCGTGTCCTTTCTCACGGACACCATCCTCGACCTTGGGAACTACCGCTTTCTGCAGACGACCCCATCTGAGTTCTCGGGGAATTCAGTCGGCTACATCCAGTGGGAGACCGATGATCGGGACTACGCAGGAAAGAGGGACGAAGAAGCAGGATTTGATGTTGATGGCGGGGCGAAGGAATTCGTCCAAGACGTGGACTACCTGGACCACACGGCGACACGCGTGCGCGCCAATGATAGGATTGAGGCGATCAAGGAATGGCTGACCCTTCTCCCTTACTACTTCCACATGTCAGTCTACGTAAAGTCTCTGAACTCCATCACGAACGTGACTCGGATGGTGGGCCAGGACTACGCCCAGGTCTTCACAACGGGGATAGTCCCGTATCAAGGGCTCTCAGCTGCCTATGAACCCACCGAGAGGTTCATCGTCGACTACGGCACAAGAATCCACCACTTGGCTTGGAACACGTCGAGGATAGAAGATGTCGTGGACTCGCTCCATGGGGAAGGGGTGAGGTTCCTTCTCGATCTGGTGGGCTCGGAAGAAGAGGGTCTGAAACAGACGTTCACCGAGCCATCCGCCCACTCGATGCTCGTGACCGAGTACATCCACCGAT
>JAGMCJ010000257.1 GCA_023129265.1 Thermoplasmata archaeon
TGGGGGAGTGCGCGTTCGAGTACAAGTACGACGGGCTGAGGATACAGGCGCACATCAGCGAGAAGGAGGTCAAGCTGTTCTCCAGGCGGCTCGAGGTTGTGACGGAGCAGTTCCCGGACATCACGTCCGCTTTGCGGGATAGCTTTCGCGGGAAGGAGGGGATCATCGAGGGCGAGGCCGTACCCGTGAACCCGGTAACGGGCAAGTTCCTGCCCTTCCAGGAGGTCTCGCACAGGCGGGGCAGAATCCACGACCTGGACAAGGCGAAGGAGGAGTACCCCGTGCACCTCATCCTCTTTGACTGCCTCTACCTCGACGGCAAGGAGCTTCTCGACGAGAGCTTGACGGACAGGAGGAAGAAGCTCGAGAGTGCGGTCGAGGGGAGGGAGGACGTCGGACTGTCGACGATGCTGGTCACGGAAAGCAAGGAAGAGGCCGAGGGATTCTTCCAGGAGAGCCTTGATGTCGGTGGCGAAGGGCTCATCGCCAAAGCGCTGGACTCGCCCTATGTCGCGGGAACTCGAGGGTGGAACTGGATCAAGTTCAAGAAGGAGTACGAGGAAGGATTGGCCGACACCGTTGACCTCGTTGTCGTTGGAACCTTTGCCGGAAGAGGAAGACGGGCGGGGACCTACGGCGCGCTCCTGATGGCGGTGTACGATGCGGAGGACGGAAGATACAAGACGGTCTGCAAGCTGGGAACGGGATTCGATGATATCACCCTGGCGGCGATTCCTGACCGGCTCGAAGAGCACAAGATCCCCGCCAAAGACCCGAAGGTCGTCTCCGAGATGAAGGCTGACTACTGGTTCAGCCCTGAGGTCGTGCTCGAGGTGCTCGGTGCGGAGATTACGAAGAGCCCCATTCACACCGCCGCAAAGGACGTGATAGAAGAGGGCGCAGGTCTCGCGATACGGTTCCCCAGGTTCACGGGTCGCTGGCGGGAGGACAAGGGACCCGAGGACGCGACGACCGTGAAGGAGATCGTCGAGATGTACGAGCAGCAAGAGAAGGTCGAACCCTAGACCACATTCTTTATTAGCGACGCCGCTTTTCTTTTGTGAAATAATGCCGTCAACTGCTATCGTTGGGACCCAGTGGGGGGACGAGGGCAAGGGGAAGATAACCGACTTCTACGCGGCCGACGCCGATATCATCGTGCGCTTCCAAGGCGGAACGAACGCCGGGCACACGGTCATAATCGGCGAGGACAAGTTCGCGTTCCACCTGATACCGAGCGGGATGCTGAGGCCGGGCAAGACGTGCATGATCGGCAACGGCGTCGTCGTCGACCCGGTCATCCTCCTCAAGGAGCTGGACGAGCTGAAGAGGAGGAGGAAGCGGACCGGCAAGCTGCTCATAGCCGACCGCGCGCACGTCATAATGCCGTGGCACAGAATCATCGACGCCCTGGAGGAAGAGCTCAAGGGCAAGCTGAAGGCGGGCACGACGATGAGGGGGATAGGACCCTGCTACACGGACAAAATCGCGCGGACGGGCATCCGCATGGCCGACCTCATAGACACGCGCGTCTTCAACGAGAAGCTGGACCTGTTCATCCCGATGAAGCGGAAGATCATCGCCGCCTACGGCGGGAAGAAGCGGATTAACAGGAAGAAGATCCAGAGCGATT
>JAGMCJ010000258.1 GCA_023129265.1 Thermoplasmata archaeon
GGGAAGGTAATCCCCACGATGGAGACGTGCGAGGAATGCGGCTCACCGATGATAGAAATCACTGAACGGGGCGGCAAGGAGACCATTTGCGTTGACGCTGAATGTCCGACGACAAAGGAGAGGAATGTGCTCGGTACGTGCGTCAAGTGCGGAGGCGACCTCACCATCAGACACTCGAAGAGGGGGAAGAGGTTCGTCGGCTGCTCCAGCTACCCGAAGTGCAACAACTCGTTCCCGCTTCCGCAGAAGGGTCTCATTCTGCCGACAAAGGAGACATGCGACACGTGCGGATCCCCGATCGTTACCGTCCTCATGAGGAACAGGAGAAAATGGACCCTCTGCGTCAACCCGGATTGTGAAACGAAAAAGTTCAAGCAGGCCTGACTACTGCCTTCTGGGCTCCTTCGCCTTCGGGCGGAGCTCCTTGCTCCCGCACTTCCTGCACCTGGTTGCTCTCATTGCATTTCGTGCGTAGCACTTCATGCATATCATCTTGGCGAGCGTTCTCGCTTCAGCCTCTGGAAAGCGGGTCATGTACCCTATTGCATGTTCGCCTCCCTATTAAACCCTTGCTCCGTCTCAATGCCAGGGAACCCGGAACACTAGTGTCGAGGGGCACACTGATAAGGAGAAGGCTTTTTGCCCAAACGCCGATTACTCGCCGAATGCGAACCATCGGACTCGTCGTCAACCCGATTGCGGGAATGGGCGGTCGCGTGGGCCTGAAGGGAACGGACGGTGTCCTCGAAAAGGCGCTGGAGCTGGGCGGAAGACCCGTTGCGCCGGAGAAGGTGTCCAAGTTCCTGGACGCGCTCTCCTCTTTGCTGAAGAGCGAGAACGTTGAGGGGATTGAATGGCTCACCTGCGGCGAGTCGATGGGCGCGAGCTACCTTGAGGAGTTCGGCGAGGGGCCCTGGGAGTGGGAGGTCGTCTTCCAACCGGGAGATCCCACTGCCGCAGAGGACACGAAGGCGGCTTGCAGTGTATTCTCGGAGAGAGATCCAGGGCTCATAGTATTCTGCGGCGGGGATGGCACCGCCAGAGACATCTGGAAGGTCGTCGGGAACGAGATCCCCATAATCGGCATCCCCTCTGGTGTGAAGATGCACTCCGGGGTCTTCGGAATGAACCCAGAAGCCGTGGCCTTCATAGTGCTGAGGTTCCTCTTGGGCGAGCTCGATGTCGCAGACGGCGAGATCCTCGACCTGGACGAGGAGAGATATCGGGCGGGAGAATGGCACATCCGGCTCTTCGGAATCGCGAGCACGCCGAACGAGCCCAGCTATGTCCAGGTCGGGAAGATGCACGCTGAGGCGGTTCCAGAGGAGGAGATGAAAACCGAGATAGCGGAGCACGTCGCCGAGGACATGGACGAAAACAGAGACACGCTGTACATACTCGGATCAGGCTCCACTGTCGCTGCCATATCCAAGGAGATAGGCGTCGATTGCTCGCTGCTGGGCGTGGACGTCGTCTATCGCGGTGAGCTCTTGGAGAAGGATCTGAACGAGGACCAGCTGCTTTCTCTCCTCGACCAGTATGAGAAGGTCAAGCTCATCATCACTCCAATAGGCGCGCAGGGCTTCATCCTGGGCAGAGGGAACCTTCAGCTCTCTCCATCGGTCATCAAGAGAGTGGGCCTCAATGATATCGTGATAATCTGCACGCCGGGGAAGCTCAGGCGAACGCCCTTCCTCAGGGTTGACACGGGCGACGACGACCTGGACCAGGAGTTCAGGTCCAGGGAGTACCTCACGGTCGTGACGGGTTACAGAACGATGAAGCTGTGGAAAATCGCACAATGAAAGGGCTTATGAAGGGGAAAGCTATACGGCTTTGCCAATACGAAGGGGGAGGACATTTTGCAGGAGAAGATGAAGGCCATTGTGAAAGTGAAATCGGAAGAGGGCGGCACCGAGGTGCAGGAGGTCCCGGTGCCCAAGCCAAAACCCAATGAGGCCCTCATAAAGATGGAGGCCGTCTCCATCTGCGGGACGGATGTGCACATATACGAATGGGACGACTGGGCATCAAAGAGGATCAAGGTCCCTCTGATTTACGGGCACGAGTTCTCGGGTGTGATCGAGGAGCTCGGAACGGACGTGACAGGTTTCGAGAAAGGAGACAGGGTCTCTGGAGAATGCCACGTCCACGACAACGTGTGTTTCCAGTGCAGAACTGGCAACGCCCACATCTGCGAGAACATGAAGATATTCGGCGTGGATATGACCGGAATATTCGCGGAATACTCCGCGCTCCCGGCAGCGAACCTGCTCAAGAGCGGTGATATGCCGGCGAAGTTCGTCACAATCCAGGACCCCCTGGGCAACGCCATTCACACGGCCTTTGCGACGGATGTTCCTGGACGAAACGTCGCGGTTTTGGGACTCGGACCGATTGGGCTCATGTCTGTCGCGGTCTGCAAGGCAGTCGGTGCGAGAAAGGTCTTCGGCATAGGTCGAAAGAACAGGTACAGGATCGATCTCGGAAAGGAATGCGGGGCGGATTTCGCGCTGAGCAGCCTCACGGATGACATCGAGAAGATAGTCGCGGACAACACGGAGGGACGAGGTGTGGACGTGGTCCTCGAGATGACGGGGAACCCCCACGCCGTCAACCAGGGTCTGGACCTACTCAGGCCAGGTGGAACGTTGGCGCTCCTTGGTCTGTTCTCAGGCCCGTGGACGACAGACCTCAACGAGAAAGTCATCTTCAAGTACACGACGATTAAGGGCATCACCGGACGGTTGATGTTCGACACATGGTACAGGATGCGTGGGCTCATGGAATCCGGGAACCTGAACCTCGATCCCATAGTCACGCACGAGCTGAAGTTCGATCAGTTCGAGGAGGGCATGGCCGCTATGAGGTCTGGCAACTCCGGCAAGGTCGTCCTGTACATGGATTGGTTCAAACCATAGAGGAATGCTTAATTATGGCGAATGCGTGAAAGGTGAAGCCCAATGGAGGAGATGGGAAGATGAGAGATCCAAGCGGATTCATGCGGGAGGAATAGCAGATAC
>JAGMCJ010000259.1 GCA_023129265.1 Thermoplasmata archaeon
ACCATGAGACCTCCCGCGAACGCCATCACGATCAGGACCGAGAACTGGGAACCCAGCTCAAACGCGGTTCCCCCGCCCAACAGAATGTAGACCGTGACCACGAGATACGCCGCCGCGGGCGACGGCAGCCCCTCGAAGTAGGGTTTCCGATATCCCGCTTCCGCGAACCTGGCAAGTCTAAGGATCCCCATGCACACGTAGACGGTCGGTATGACAACAGCCAGAGCGTTCTCCCAGGACACCCAGGCCGGGCCTCGTGAGATGTCGTATGTCACGGTGTAGATCAAAGTCGCGGGGGCGAAGCAGAAGGACACCGAGTCCGCGAAGAAGTCCAGATACCGCCCGAACTGATGCCCTGTCCCGAACCTCCTTGCGAGGGCGCCATCCAGGCCGTCCAGGATAATCGCTACGAAGACAAAAAGGCCTGCGAGTGCGTATCTCCCGTCAACCACGTACGTTATGGCCAGGAATCCGAGCAGGGCATTCGCCAGCGTGACGAGATCCGCTGCCGATAGCTTCCTAAGCGGCGTCATCGACCACCTCTGCGATCTGCGATTCGCCCGCCTTGACCTTGTCGCCCAGGCGTGCGGTTATCCTGCAGCCCTCCGGAAGTCGCAGGTCGACTCTGGAACCGAACCTGATGATTCCGACCCTGTCTCCCTTCCTTAACTCATCTCCTACTGTCACGTAAGGCAGAATCCTCCTGGCGATGAAGCCCGTGATCATGGTCATGGTCAGGTCGCCCAGCCCGCACGAAATCACGACCTCGACCCTCTCATTCGTCTCTGAGACCTCTTTGTACGCGGGTCGATGTCTTCCGCTTCGGCGCTCCAAGCCAACCACCTCGCCGCCGTGGGGAGCTCTCGTGACGTGCACGTGCCGAAGGCCCATGACCATCGACAACATCCGCCCCTCTTGGTCGATGAACGCGACGCTCCCGTCCGCAGGCGACACGATGCCATTGCCGACCTCTCTTTCGGGGTCTCGGAAGAAGTAAGCCATGAATAACGTGATCAGGAAGAGCAAAACAGACACGGCATAGCCAACCATCGAACTGAACCACACAGATGCGGTCATGACGACCACTGCCATGGTAAGAGGAGATGCAAGCCACGTGAGACTCCCCTTGGCAAACATGCTCGTTCCATATTGCGTTGACAATAAGGAACTTTTGGCACTCCCATCAGAATCGTGCGGCGTCAGCAGCCGCCAAGCTGTGGCCTCACAAAGACCTTGAGGCCTTCAGACTAATCACTGGGGAAGGCCTTTTATGAGCTGGGAACATCTTGTCCTTGATGGCGCTCGAGTATGATGTCCTCGTGGTTGGAGCGGGTCCAGCCGGAAGCACAGCTGCGAGGTACGCCGCGGAGTCAGGAGCCAGCGTTCTTCTTGTTGAGAAAAGGCAGGGAATCGGCACACCGGTCAGGTGCGGTGAGGGTATCTCCAAGAGATGGCTCGAAGAGATCGGACTGGAGCCGAGCGGAAGATGGATAGCTCACGAAGTTGACGGCGCGAGGATATTTAGCCCCGATGGGAGCTTCTTCGAGGTCGATGAGAAGTTGGCGGGGAACGAATGTGGATATGTGATCGAGCGGGACCTCTTCGACAGGGACCTAGCCAAGAGAGCCATTTCCTCGGGCGCAGAGCTGACGATTCGGACCAGTGCAATCGGCCTTCTCCACGAAAATGGACAAGTCGCCGGTGCCAGGCTGCGATCTTTCGGGAAGACCTTGGACGTCAACGCGAAGATCGTGATAGGCGCTGATGGCTATGAGTCACAGGTTGGCCGCTGGGCGGGGATAGAAACGACGCTCAAGCCCAGGGACATCGACTCCTGCTTCCAGTACACGCTTGTCGGGATAGAGGGCGACTGCAGGTTCAACCACTTCTATCTGGGAAGCTACGCTCCTGGCGGCTACATCTGGGTATTCTGGAAGGGAAAGGACATCGCCAACGTGGGTATCGGTGTTCAGCTCAACAAGATTAGGGAGAAGGGCATGGCTCGTCGGTTGCTGGACGACTTCATATCAAAAAGGGAGGAGCTCAGCAAGGGAAAGGTGATTGAACAGGTTTCGGGGGCGTTTTCCATCTGCGCTCCCATTGAGCGGACGACCACGGACGGGGTGATGCTCGTGGGTGACGCGGCCCGGGTCACAGACCCGGTGACTGGTGGGGGGATACACAACGCTTGCGTCCTGGGGAAGTTCGCTGGACTGGTCGCCGCCGAGGCGGTTGAGTCGGCGGATACGTCCGCGCCCTTCCTGGCGAAGTATGAGAGGCTTTGGCGGGACAGGCTCGAGGAGACCCTGTACAGGAACTGGATGATAAAGGAGAAGCTCACAACATACACGGACGAGCGATTCAACAGAATCTTCTCGGCGATATCCGACTATGACTGGGAGAAGCTGAGCGTTCTGGAAATCCTCACCGCCGTGAGAGAAAAATGTCCTGAGCTTCAGGCGGATGTAGAAGCGATTCTAGGCATGTAAAAAGCAGACCTGCCTTTGGTCTCCTGTACGTCTGTCTGGACTCGGCTGGCTTAGTTGTCTTCACCCTTCTTCTTTCGCTTCTTCGTGGGTGACTTCTTCAACTTGCTCTTGCCCTTTGAGTCCTTGCTTACGAAATCGTAGGGGTTCTCCCGCATCAACATTTGCTGTCCTCATTTGGCCTAGTCGCTACGGATAAAAACAGATTGCGGGGCGGTTATCAGAAATGATAATCTGCTTACCTCGGTCCCACGAGCCCCCGCAGTGTCTCGCGGGAGCACCTCAGTCCTTGTAGAGGTCCTCGCCTCCCTCGAAACAGAGCTGTATCAGGCTGTAAAGATCCTCGAAGCCCAGGAGGGCCTCAGAGGATACTGGAGTGAGCCCCTGATATGCCCCGACCTCGTCCAGCGCGCTCAGGAATCCCATGCTCGGGATGCTCGAGGGGTCTCCCATCTCCTCCACGAGAGCATCATAGAGCCTGTCCGAGCTGGATGCCCATCCGATGACCCGGGCGATGTCCTCCTCTGAGAGGATGTCGGATTTCGACAGGATGTTGATTAGGGGAACGGAGAACCGGAATCCCGTTGTGATGGAGAGCATCAGGAGGGAGATCAGGCCTGAAGGTCTCCCCGCAAGTTGCGGATCAAGGAGGAAAAGAATGGCCGAATCCTCGTTTCCGAAGACATCTACGACCTCTCTGCTCGACTCCCTGAAGGCAAACAACTCCATCTGCCCTGGTGTGTCGATGAAAACGTATTCCGTGTCAAAGCCTTCTAGGATCTGCACAATCTCACGGATTCGAATGGCTATCAGGTCGGCGCAAACAATCTGCGCTCCGTTCGGACCGAGCTGGTATTCCTGCATGACCGCATCCAGCGTTATCCAGTCTCTCACATCGACCTCCGGTTCGTACTGGAGGTCCTCCACGCCGGGGTCCAGGTTCACGGTAATGGAGTCAAACCCCTGGGTGCTCATCCAGGTCCTGAAGGCATACGTCATGGTGGTCTTCCCGCAGCCCGCGGTCCCTACGAGGAAAAGGTATCTTGACATGTCGATCGCCTAGCGGGCCTGAAGGGATTCGAACCCTTGACCTATCGGTTAAGAGCCGATCGCTCTACCTAGCTAAGCTACAGGCCCTTCTGGTGACTGAGAGCGCATTCCCTATATTACCCTTATTCGATGAAGATAGCGGGGCGCCAGGGTCTTGCGCTCGTGGCCCTTGACTTGGGATCGTATCGTTCCGAATCATCCGCAGCGAATATCGAGACTTCGCACTTGAACTCCCTTTCCAGGAAGTCCTTCGACTCCTCCAAGTAGTCCTTCTCGTCGATGCAGCGTGAGTATGTTTCGATGTCGGATGGCTTCATCTTGGTGACCTGGTCCACAAGCGTGGGCGCCCACTTGGAGGCGTGCTCCGAATTCGTCCTCACGAGGTCGTCCTTCATGACCTCTTTCATAAGCATTCCGACTTCGAGTCTGCCTTCCTTCTTCAGTCCGACCGCGTTCTCAAACATGCTTGCCATCCATTTCGGATGAGTGTAGAACAGCAGCCGCGCAGGGACTATGCCCGTCGCTCTGATGATTTGCCTCACATCATCCAGCGTGCTCCGGAAGAACTTCTCGGACGCCTCCAGTTCCACCTTGATGCTGTTTTCATCGATCTCAGGGAGTCTGGCGAGTGATATGAAGCCCTCCTTTCCGATCCCTTCCCATGTTTCTTCGCACAGGTGTGGAACGAAGGGGGCAAGAAGCATTGTCTGCAGCTCAATGAAGTCTGCCAGGAGCTCCGAGTTGGGGATATCATTGCATCTCCTGAGATACCAGTTCCAGTCTCCCTGAAGGTCGAAATACGCGTGTTTCAACGCGGTCCTCAGGTTAAGGAGTTCCATAGCTTCGTTGTATCTCCTCAGGGCCCCGTTCATTACCGATCTGAACCATCTATCCGTTGGTTGCACGTCACCTCGAGTTTCATGGTCACTGAGCGCGAACTTCATCCACAGCTGCAGCTTCCTTCCGATGGAATCGGCGAAATCCCCATCGAAGGAGGGGTCATCAAGACCTTCGCCTCCCTGCACGAGCGTGATCCGTGTCGCATCCGCGCCCCATGCCTTCACCGCGTCCCTTACGTAGGTCACGACCCCGTGGGACTTCGACATCTTCTGTCCTTCCAGCTTAACGAATCCGTTCACTCCGAAGGCTCTTGGCCAGCCCTCCTGCGGGAAGATCGCGACATGGTTGAATATACAGAACACGAGGTGGTTCTGAATCAGGTCCTTGCCCGAGTTCCTGAGATCGAAGGGATACCAGTAGAGGAACTCATTCCTCATCGCATCCAGCGTTTCCACATCGATTCCTGTCTTCTCCGCAACCGACTTTGCGTCCCCGCTTTCGAACAGGACGTAGTCAAAGAAGTCGTCATCGACCTTGTCAGCGCTCCCCTCAGGGAGCAGGTGGCAGA
>JAGMCJ010000026.1 GCA_023129265.1 Thermoplasmata archaeon
CCACCGCCGCGCCGGCTCCTATGATGCCGCTGAAGTTCTGGAGCCCCGCCTCGAACTTGTGGGGTGGCTTCAGGATCTCGCACCCCTCGTACCTCGAATCCGAGACAGTGTCCCCACCAACGATGAACGTGTCGAGGTCCTCGAGAAGGTCGTACTTCCCGTAGAGTATCCCCATGCCGCTCGGACCGCACATCTTGTGTATGGAGCACGCGAAGAAATCCACATCCAGGTCCTGGACATCGACCGGCAGATGAGGCGCGCTCTGCGCACCGTCCATCATGAACAGCCCGCCGTAGTCGTGAACGACCTCCGCGATATTCTTCGCCGGAATGGTGTGGCCATCGAGATTGGAAGTGTGAACCATGCTGACGAGCTTGACCTTATTGGACATCATCTCCTTGAGGTTCTCCATGGAGAACGTGTTGTCCTCGTTGGACCTCACGACGTGGTACGTCACGCCCTTCTTCCTCGAGAGCTCGTGCCAGGGGACGAGATTGGAGTTGTGTTCCTTGTCCGTTGTCAGCACGACATCGCCCCGCTCGAAGCCGAGGCAAGAGGCGACCATGTTAATCGCCTCCGTCGTGTTCTTCACGAATACGATCTCCTCTCGTCTCTCCGAGTTGAGGAAGCGATGGATATTCTTCCTGGCCTCGTCGACCTCCAGGGTCACGCGAGTCCCGAACTTGTGTATGCTTCTCCCGCCGCAGGTTGGATACTTCTCGTAGTAGTCACTCATTGCCTTGAGGACTTGAGCGGGCCTTAGTGTCGTGCATGCACTGTCGAAGAAGATCGGTGGATTGTCACCTTGGAGTACTGGGAAATCCTTCCTTATGGCCGGAACGTCCATACACAGTGGGATTGCCGATTCCGAAATAAACCTTTGTCTTGCTGTCCTACGTCAGACCCCAGTTGATCAGGAACAGACTGGAATAGCCATCTTCGTACATCTTCTGGAACGGGAGCTCCTCGAACTTCTCGACCGCTTCGTCACTCATTGGCTCAGCGGGATCCCAAGGATACAGCAACACACCTGCGACCGTATCACTGTCGAATGCCACATATACGGCTCTCTGTCTCCCGGATGGCGAGTCGACGCTCTCAAGCTCCTCCCGCGCCCCCTCGAAGTCCTCAGCGTGGAAGACGAGCGTCACCGTGTCCCACGTCGCGTCCACGCCTCCGAAGCCGAATAGCACGGTGGAAACCCGGTGGTCCGCCGCGACCAAGCCAACCGTATGTTCGCCCGTCCACAGAGCGAGACTGACGACTTCTGGCTTTATGCTCTCTTCCCAGCCCCCCATAAGGTCTCTCGGAGGGTAGGCGACAGCAGCGTTCGTCGCAACCAGGCCAAGGGCAACCGCCGCGGCCAACCCAGCTCGTCGACGATTTCCCGTGAAGTGGATGAGACCGAACGCATGGACGACCCCCAAGCCTGCGAGCACCGCGACCGGAAGCATGAGGTACTCCATGTGACGGTAGGGGAGCAGGGCCTCGCTGGAGATAGCTAGACCTGCGAGAGTGGAAACCGATATGGCGAGAGTCCAGGCAAACGGGTAGACTCCGCCTCGGTTGAAGCTGATGGGGCGGGAACCGGGACCCGCGAAGGATATGAAGAGAACCAGGGGCAAGAAAAGAATGGCGACGTCTGGTGTGAGATTGATGGTTGTGCCGGGAACCACAACGAGCGCGTTCACGAGGAGTATCGAGAGGGATATCAGGAATACGACGGTAAGAGTGACAACCGCCCTTCTGTACGTCGGATACCTGAGCACGAGATTGGGCAGGAGCTTCCTCTTTGCATATACGATGAAAACGCCAGCGGTCAGCGCGACAATCAGCAGACCGAATAGGAGCGGAGAAAGGAAGACGCTCTCGCTGGAGACCACTCCTTCGACGAAACCTGGTGCCCAAGCGAACCAGAAGAGAGCGGCCATGACAGCAGTGAATAACACATACGCCAACTCTCTCGTCAACACTTCCTTCGAGGTCTTGTTCCTGAGAAGCTGGACCAGGAAGACTCCGAAGACGAGAGTGATGAGGAGGAAATACGTCGAAAGATGATGTGTTACAATGAGGACGAGAGTGACCGGAAACAGCAGGAACCCGAACTTGGGATTCCTCAACCACTTCAGGAAAAGGAGGAGACATGCGGCAAAGAGCAGATCTCCCATGGAGGCCGGCATGGGGTGGGAGGTGGCATAGACATGGGGCATGACGACAGCTATGAACGCTGCCGCGATCAGTCCAGCTCTGGCGTCACCTGTAGTCTCGGTCGTGATCAGAAAGACAGGAAAAACGACGAGAGAGGCCAGAACGGGTATGGCAACAGACAAGGACATGGAGAGTTCCATCCCAAGTAAGGACGAGACCGCAACAACGATTTCCATTCCTGGAAAGGACGGATAGGCGAATCCCCATCCTCCGTAGGTGCCCGGTATTGATCCGTCTGCCACGAGCTGCGAGCTGATATGGTAGTACTCACCAATGTCCGCTCCCCAGAACAGGCACCTCGTCAGGGGGAACAACCTGAGAAACATGGAGAATATGAATACAGCCAGGAGTGCAAAAGCAATGGACTTCCTCATTTGGTATTGGAATCATAAGGGGGTTCTTAACGTTATTGGGTGCCGATTGGAACATTCTCTCGGCGGTGAGGTAGGTTATTATATCCAGTGGGGATGACTAAGCGAACATGCGGATATGTTTTCTCACAAGGTCCGTGATGGCTCACCAGGTCGGAGGCATGGAAAGACAAACGCACCTGCTTTGTGATAGCCTCTGCAAGCTCGGTCATGAGGTTGACATCATCACCACATCACATCCTCATGGGAGGCATGAGGATGGCCAAGTTGAGAATCAGAGAATCATGTACCTCAGAGGCACGGAACCTGGCAAGTACTCGGTCGAATGGTGGAGGGCCAGCAAGAAGGCGGTTCGGGATCTGCTGTCAGCCAACCCTTATGACGTCATTCATAGCCAGAGCATAGGCGGGTATGCCTCTTTGGAGTTGGCTGGGGAATTCGGAATACCGGTGGTTGCCACCTGTCACGGAACGCCGCTCAGCGATACCAGGACGCACATAGTCACACATCATTTGCGTAGCAAACCAGTGGGCATGGCTGGAACGCTAATGTATCTTCCCCATCACTACTCTGTCTACAAGTCGTCGAAAGCAGTAATCGCAGTCAGTTCCCAGATAAGAGACCATCTAGTGAGGTTCAGGTTCGCGAAACCTGACGCAGTGACTGTGGTCCCAAACGGGACCGACACAGAGACCTTCACCCCCGCCTTGGATGGTGAACAGATAAGGAGGCAGTTCTCTATCGGAGACCGCAAGATGGTTCTGTTCATCGGAAGACTGGTCGAGGAGAAAGGAGCCCAATATGCGATTCGAGCCCTTGCTGATGTAATCAAGGACGTCGGCGATGTGGTGATGGTCGTGGCGGGCAGTGGTCCATATCTCCCCCATCTCCAGGAACTGGCGAACAGTCTCGACATCTCCGAAAACGTCGTGTTCTCAGGTTTCGTGCCTGAGGATGACCTCCCTGTTCTGTATGCCTCCAGCGACGTCTTGGTATTTCCGACAACTCACGTGGAAGGGTTCCCTCTGGTCTTGGCCGAGGCTTTGGCATCTGGCCTGCCGATTATCTCGTCCAACATCGGTGGAACTCCGGCTGCGGTCTCGCATGGAGAGACCGGCTTTCTATTCGAGCCTCGGGACGTCAGCGCTCTTGTCTCATATCTGATGAGGTTGCTGTCCGACGATGAGATTCGCTTGAAGATGGCAGAAAATGCGCGGAAGGTCAGCCTGGAGAGATTCAGCGCGGAGAGAATGGCCGCTCGAACCTTGGGGGTCTATCGGCGCGTTTCCCAGCAAGCCTAGGTCTCATGGTGATTCGTGGTCCAGGCACGGGCAAAAAGTAAATAGAGATGCGGTAACTTGTCACTGGAAATTATGCGCGTCTGCATGGTGGCTCCCTCGGTGAAGATCCCTGAGCCGCTGGCTCAGTCCGTTCATCAGTTCGAATTCGCGAAGAACCTCGTCGAGATGGGAATCGAGGTCCATCTCATCTGCCGAAGGGACGAGAACAGGCCCTCCCAAGAGACAGGGATTACATACCACAGGGTGTTCTCGAAAGATGTTCCGTTGAGTAGGCTGTTCTTCACGCGGAACGCGAAGAGCAAGGTCAAGACCTTGCTGCGGGAGCATGAGTTCGACATCGTGCACGACCGCGGCTATCTCTTCGGGGGGTCGGGCATTGCCATCGCCCGCAAGGCAGGGATACCTACGGTCCTCCAAATCGATGATGACTGGATAAGGACGGAAGCCCTGGTTTCGAGAATCGCGGCCACGAGGCTTTATCGGGGGATGGCTTTGTGGTGGTGTCAACGAACGCTGCGGAGGGCGAATCATGCCTTTGCCGTGAGTGAGAGCCTTAGGCGAGTTGCGATTGATGAATGGGGAGCGGATGCGAACAAGATCGATGTCATTCCAAACGGTGTGGACCTCGACCTTTTCAGTCCAGGAGTCGAGCCCTTCGGCATTCGTGACAGGCTCAATGCTGGGGGCGACTCGATCGTGTGCTTCGTCGGGGCTCTGGGGCCCTGGCACGGCGTTGATAAGCTGTTGCAGGCTTTCCCGATAGCTCTTGCCAAGCAAGCCAACATGAGGCTGTTGCTCGTCGGTGGTGCGAAGGAATACGAGATCAGTCATCTGATAGCACAGACAGAGCGCCTCGGCATCACGGATAGGGTCAGTTTCCTTGGCAGGGTCGAGCACAAGGAAATCCCGCGCATCCTCGTGGAAAGCGATGTGGCGGTCGCACCTTATCCTCACGCAGACTATGGCTTCTCCCCACTGAAGATTTTCGAGTATATGGCATGCGGACTGCCCGTGATAACGAGTGACATCCCCTCGACGAGAGAGATCATCCGACACGCCGAGAACGGTCTTCTGGTCAAGGCGGGTGACCCGAATGAACTGGCCCATGCGATTCTGAGCGTCCTGTGGGATTCGGACCTAGTAGCAAGGTTGAAAGCAGGAGCGCTCGAATCGGCGCAGGAGTACAGTTGGCGGAGTTCGACGGAGAGACTGGTTGAGCTCTATCGCAAAGCTCTACGAGGATGAGTGGATGGATAGTGACCTCTCTCGTCAACAGAGCATTGCGGCCTTGAGATTGAGGACGTCAAAGGTTCCTGCTTCTTCCCGGACAAGATGGAGGCCCCCCCTCGACAGGATGGTTCACGGGTCCACGAGAATGAGGGGCATCGCCGAGCGTTTGGATTCGATCATTGACAAGCTGCCAAAGATGAGGTATCTCGGTCGGTACATCGCGCTGTCGTGTCGCAAGGTCAAGTAGTCTCAGACGAGCTCCTCGTAGACTTTCTCGATTTCAGCCGCGATACGCTCCCATGTGAACTTCCTGAGAACCCGCTCTTTCCCTTTCTTGCCCATCTCCCTCGCCTTCTGGGGATCTGACAGGACTCCAGATATCACATCTGCGAGTTCGTCAGCATTCCCGTACTCGACCAGAAGTCCAGTCTCATTGTGAACAACGGCTTCCGACGTTCCACCCACGGCACTCGCTATGCAGGGTTTCTCGCACATCATCGCCTCCAGCAGCACGATTCCAAAAGCCTCGTACTCGGAGGGAAGCACGAACACATCAGAGGAGGCGAATGCGCTCCTGAACAGGCGGTCATCGGTGATGTGGCCTGTGAAAACAAGGGCATCCGAAACACCCAGAGACTTGGCCTTTTCAAGCAGACTCTCCCTCATTCCTTCATCCTGCCCGACAAGGACGAACTTGACGTCATCTTGCTCAGCGATTACCTTTGGAATGGAATCCACCAGCGTGTCCAGACCCTTGTTGGACGCAAGACGCCCGACGAAGAGGACGACCTTCCCGCCCAATCCGCAGTGCTCTCTGAACAGTCGACCGTCTGGAGGCGGGTCGAAGTCCTCGGGCGAGATCCCGTTCGGTATGATCGTGGTTCTCCCCTCCGCGAAGCGACCCCCGTTCATGAGGCTCATCTCTGCCCTCGAGACGCCGATAATTCTGTCCGCGGAATCGAGAATGGTCGGTCCAAGTAGCCTGTCATAGATCCTCCTCAGCAATCTCCTTCTGCTCCCGCCCCACATCGACCACTCTGGATGGAAGTGAGGAGTGAAAACGAAGGGCACACCGCGCAATCTTCTCATGAGGAGTGCGGCATTGACGTGGAAATATCCATAGGAGTGGGCGTGGACGACATCGACCTTCTCCTTGATCGATCTCCACAAGAGGGATGGAACGAGGACGTAGTGCATCTCTCCACCCATCGTGTGGGCTCGGAACCTCCTGACCGGTATGCCATCGATTCTGTCGGGCGCCTCGGTCAGTCGAACGAACGGCGTCTCTGTGTAGAGATCCGACGTGAACACAGTGACGTCGTGACCCCTCTCCACTAGCTCCTTCGAGATCGAGTGTACGTGCGTCTCAGCGCCCCCAGGGGCGGGTGGAAACCTGACGCACAACTGGAGGATTCTCACGTTGCTTACGCTCCCGCGTTACGTCCTGGGAACAAATACCCAACCGGGCTTTAATAGTATTGCGCTCACTAGCAGAAGTCGTCGAGCTTCAGGTGCTGGACCTTATCGTTGCTGAAGAGGGACTCGATGGCCTCGTCGATGAGAT
>JAGMCJ010000260.1 GCA_023129265.1 Thermoplasmata archaeon
TACGGGGTCCCATCATCGTAGAAAGCATCAGTATCCGACCAAGTGGTCATCGCACCGCATTTCGGACAAGGACCCGCCTCATTGTCTTTGTGTTTATCGCCACTGCCAGATGGCGCTGATATACGTGTAGCCACTTCCGAACCACATTGATTACACTTGACATAGAGCGCGTTTGCTGCATGCTCCAGAAGGCTGAGTAGTGCCTCGAAACCATCACGCTCCATGATAATCTCTGATTGTACGACGTTTGCCTGAGTCCCATCGGGTAAACTTGCCGTCTCGTTTCCGAAGGAAAGACGGTACATACGTCCTGTCTTGTTCACACCGAAGTGGGTCACAAAATACTGTCTGAAGGATGGATCTCTCACTGCAGGACGTGGCTTCTCATCAATAGTCACTTCATGATGCTTTCTCTTCATCTCATCCTCTCTCAAGTGACTCACGCTCTTGCGGTCATAGTCATCCCGCTGATCAATTCGGGACTACCGAAAATCTCAGCAAGGGAACGAACTCCAACGTCAACTGTGGAGACCGCACAATCAATGGTTATCTCATGAACGCGGGATTTCCCCCATACACCTAGTGTTACGGCCATATCGTCAATCATTCTCGATGCTTCTTCGGTAAAGAGGGTTTCTCTGCAGATGGGGCAGACATCGGCTTCATAATCACCCATGTAGAGGTCTCTAAGAAAGAATGGCACGTTCTTCCTTGTCATTTCCGTCCGGTTGCAGGTTGGGCATTTCATCGTATCACCTTGTGGCTAGGTGGACCCTTTTCAGAATGAAGGTGCAAGGGTATTCATTGTATACAACCTCCGCTATTCCGCAGACTGCATGGACCTTGCGCTCGCCCTTACGTGTTTTCGACCCTTTGAAAATGGCATCTCGGACTTCCTCTTCGCTGATGCCCCTTTCAATCTGCCGCTCCTTGAAATGAGGTCTCGGTCTCAATTGACAAGCCACGTCAGTTTGATGGCAATGTGCCCTAATAATGGTATCGCGGAGAATGGTCTCCCAGCACCTTGGTACGACCTTGGCCTCGTAAGACAGGCGGGAAGCTCATCACGTCCACCGAGCTGAGTTCTCTCACGAGCTCGCGGACATCCTCCCACCTCCCGCTCAAAGCAGCTCGAAGAACTCCTCGACTGTGAGTCCCGCATCCTTGATGATTCTGGAAAGCGTCCCTTCTTCAGCGTCGCACGGAGCGGGATGGTGAGTTTCATGACTTCTTCCTCTGTGATCTCCTTCAGACGGACGTGAGAGCCTCGCTGTCGAACGACTACAAAACCCGCCCGCCTGGCGGCGTCGAGCACGTCCTGCGCCTCTCCCCGCTTGAGAAGGTGCCTCAGCACCCACCCGTGCGGGCGGAGGAGGGCGCCGGCGAAGTCCCTGCCCAGGTTCTCGCACGCAGCGCGCATGTGCACGAGCAGCGGGTCGAAGTTGTCCAGCTCGTGGAAGCCGCAGCTGGAGACGAGGACGAGCCTGCCCTGCTTCACGTTCTCCCTGAGCGGGTGGCGGCAGTGCCCCCCGCGGAGCACGAGAACTCTCCGCAATCATTCCTTTTTCGCGAACGCCTCGAGAAGGGCTCCGGTCGAAACCGTGCTCTTCGGCGATCTCTCCAGGAGCACCCCGTCCGCCGTCCACAGCAGGCAGTCCTCCCTCTCCGCGAGCGCCAGGTAGCACCCGTCGTAGAAGGAGAGCCCATTTGACCTCGCCACCTCGATTGAGCGCGTGAGGAGGATCGGGTCAAAGGGGACGTCGTCGACCAGGCCGATCGCCTCGGTGAAGGGCGGGGTCCTTCCCCCTCGCGAGACCTTCAGCGCGACGCTCCCCAGCTCGT
>JAGMCJ010000261.1 GCA_023129265.1 Thermoplasmata archaeon
CGTATTTCCCGCCCAAGATGACCTCCTTTGACCTCGCGAGGGCATCTCTTGCCAGCTTGATGTCCTCCTTCGCGGGATTGTCCTTGTCCACGAAATCTGGTCTTCCGAACTGTTCAATCGTCAGGCCTCCTATCTTCTCGGCAGCCTTCAGCTCCCCGTAGTCTATCCTCCCCTTCATGTACTGAATCATATAGACCTTCAGACCGTGGCCACACGCCCTCATCGCCAGCCCGAGGGACGCTGTTGTCTTGCCCTTCCCCGTCCCCGTGTAAACCTGTATCAACCCGAGGTCACTCACGCGCATCAAATCCCAACGCCAGTATTTAACCTTCTGTGGCTCGTCCTGTACGCTATCTTGGCGGGAATATGGGATTCAACTTCCCCGATCTCAGACCAGGTCCCATCGCCATCACATCGGAGTATCCGGGAAAGCCCTTGACCTTGGCCATGAATTTCTCCTCCTTTCCCCCCAGTGCATATTGGACGAAGCCGATCCTGCACTCATCTCTGAACCTCCTCCTCGCGAAGTTCATCAGGTCGACGGCGGCCATCTCATCTCCCTGGGAATAGGATAGGGCACCGAGGTCAAGCATCTTGAGCGGGGAGCCTTCCTCAATCCCCAGTCGGAGGAGCGCGCTGAAAAGCCTCATGCTCAAGGACAGCTTGGTGATAATCATCTTGGTAGTCTTCCATTGCCTGGTGGCCCTGACTGTCGCGACGATTCTCCCATCCCTCTCCGCGACGTAGACGTTGCCGAGCGACCTCTCCTTGACCCTGTAGCGGCTCATCAGCCACTTCCGTATGTCCGTTGGCTTGAAGTTGTGGTCCTTGTGGAACGATGAGAACAGAGTGACCACATCGTTGAAATCCCCCTCCGCGGCCTCTCTCAACGACGCATCAGAGAACCTTTTCCGCCCCTTCGAGGTGAGGACCCTGAATCCGTGCCCGCCTACTATTTCGAAGCCACATTTCTTGAACGTCCTAGAGGAAGCCGAGTTCTTCCCCATGATAACCGCCCAGAATACGTCCGCTCCCCCCTCCTTTCCCCTCTCAACAGCGCGATCTATCAAGGCACTTCCAATCCCTCTTCTCCGGTACTCAGGGTGCACGCGTAGGCTGGAGATGTAGTCGCAAGTCCTGGGCTCGCCAGTCACGTGGAGTTCGTCAATGGAACTGAAAATCACGCCCACGATTTTGCCATCCTCCTCCGCCACGTAAGGAAAGAACCCTTCTGCGTCTGGCTGGCGGATGTACCTCGGCCTTCTGTCCACGTAGTACGAGATCAAACCTTCCTCAGGAGCCACTCTGTCGAGTTGGATGAGCTCCTCGTTGTCCTCTGGCTCGGGGGACCGTATTAACACACGCCTCGGAACCGAAATGTAATGGCTATTTAAGAATTAACACCCCCGAATCTCCTTTCGGATTCCAACGTACCAGGGGAGCAGGTATGGAATCGGAGGAATCGCAGAGTATTGCTCCCCCATCCTCCTTACATACCGCACCAGACGATTCCACCACTCGGATTTTGGTATCTGGCAAGCTGCACCAGGGAGAATCGGGAAGGCACCGATG